>CAVGYR010000253.1:0-2007 GCA_963633325.1 uncultured Treponema sp. | reverse complement strand
CGTCGCCGATGGTAGTACATGAGAGCATGTGCAAGAGTAGGTAGTTGCCAAGCAAACTTTCGAAATACTGCAGAAATGCAGTTTTTTTATTATAAAAGTGGTTTAGCACATAATAATTTTAAAAATTTTTATTCACAAAGTTGTCAGAATATAGCACCAACATCATTTTAAATTTGTATAAATTGGTTTTCTACTATATTTTATAATAAATAGAGTATAGAACTTACAATTCAAAATAATATGTGATAAACTAGAATCGTCATTTGGTTTACTTGCCATTTGATTAACCTCCTTATGTAATTAATACGGTTGCCGAACTTACATTAATTACATAAGGATTTTTTTACATTGGTAAATCTATTCTAATAATTCATACAATATATGTAGTTTTCATATTAGGAATGCCTAATAAAAAAGATTCACATTATTCATGTGAATCAATTTTTTTATATCCGAAATCATCATCGATAAAATTTATAATTTTTTTATTTGCAAAATAATCTATTAAATAAACAAATACAAATACTGTTACTCCAACAAATGTAATCATCATATCTTCCATAGTATCTGCAACCGGACTTAAACCATTAGCCATATCAAATACATGTTGTGCGTCATCTCCAGAAATCTTATCAGTAATATATTCGATAATTTCCCAGAATCCACCACACCCCATACCAAATGTGTAGAAGAATACAAGTTTTCCTGCTAAAGTCATGTCGTGTGAATTAGTATGAATTAAGATAAAGTAAGCTATGATTGCGGCTTCAACACCAAAATATCCATGAGCTAAAACATCCCACCATTCAATAGAATCGTAAACTCTATAACCTGTCCCTAGATTTACACCTATCATAATGTGAATCGCAAACATAATTTCTAAAGAAAGAGGAAGTTTAATTTTTAAAATTTTCTCGCAAAGTGGATAAAGTATTAGTAAGGCACCTATTAAATTAGCCCATACGAATTGGAAAGTTATACCATTAGCCCCTTTAACTATTAGCCTAATGACAATACTTAAAATACCAAAAATTAATAAAATCAAAGGTATTATATATTTAATTTTTTCTTTCATTATAAAATCACCAATATGATTATATCATAAAAAAATTTTTGATAGAAATGTGAAATACAATTTATTATCTTTAATTTTCAATATGTTTAAGTTAAAATAAATGAGGATGTGAAAACATGAATTTTGATATTATTTATTATATATTATTAATCATTTTAATTATTGTAGATATTATACTTTATTTAGATAATCTTATAAAAGATACATCTTCCTCATTTTATAAAAATAAGATACAAAAAAGAACGTTAGTAAAAGATTATATTACATATTTAAAAGAAGAATTTTATACAGTAATTGATTTGAATGAAAAAAACAAAATAGAAATTCTTGATGAAATAAATGGCATAAAAGTAACTTGTATAAATCTTGATAAGAAAATAATTTGTGATACTTTTATTATAGGAAAGAACATTTTAAATATACAAAAATTAGATTTATATGCAAATAAAGTTATTTCTAATAGTGATAATATAAAAGTTCAAGATGATTTTATCTTAGATAAATTTGATAATATTATTTGTATTTTTAAAGAAAAGACTAAAGAAGAACTTCTAGAAATCTCAAAAAAATATTCGATTAGGCGCGATGCACTTAGGTATTTTACTAATGCAAAATATTATCAATTTGTGTATACTAAAGGATTATTTGATATAAGATATTCTAAACCTTATTATGATACTAATGAACATTTATTTGCAATAGTGCCTTTAAGAGTAAATGAAAAAACAATTGATAGTGTTACTATAAATTTCAATATTATTGATTACATTTATCTGCCTAAAACTGTAAAAAGAGTTGTAATTGAAAAAAAGACTGAATTTGAAAATATTGAAATAGATAGAGCTAATAATAGTTTTACAATTTATAAAAATAGCTTATTATATAAAAATAATAAATTATACATAAATAATAATTTTAATACATTAAATAAA
>CAVGYR010000252.1:0-2015 GCA_963633325.1 uncultured Treponema sp. | reverse complement strand
AGACGAAATAGTTGAAGCTACTAAAAAAATTGCAAGTAAGGTATGTGAAGGCATAATAGATGTTAATGATATAAATAAAGAAATGTATAATAATTATATGTTTAATGACTTACCACCAATAGATTTAATGATAAGAACTAGTGGTGAATATAGAATAAGTAATTTTATGTTATGGCAAATGGCATATTCAGAATTATACTTTACAGATACTTTATGGCCAGACTTTGATGAAAAAGAGTTTGATTTAGCACTTTTATCATTTAATGAAAGAGATAGAAGATATGGTGGAGTAAAAAAATAGAAGAAACTTTAAAAAGTTTCCTCAGAGTGTTGACAAAGTTCAATACTCTTTTCTTTTTTTCTAAAGTATTGTATAATTGCTTTGTAAGGTTGCTTATTATCTCAACAATTTTAAGCTTACAAGCCTTACTTTTTTATTGTAAAAATGATATAATTATATTGTTGAGATAATAAGAAAGTAAGTGATAAAATGATAAGTATAAATAAAAATATTCAAAGTGAAATCTTAATGACTACTATGGAAGAAATTGTCCCAGAAGATAGTTTGTTTCGTAAGATAGACAAATATATAGATTTCACTTTTATTTATGATAAAGTAAAATACCTATATTGTGAAAATAATGGAAGACCAAGTATAGATCCGGTTGTATTATTTAAAATAGTATTTATACAAGCACTAGATGGAATAAAATCAATGAGGCAAACATGTAAGAAAATAAAAGTAGATGCTGAATACAGATGGTTTCTAGGAATCCCATTTGGGCAAGATACACCACACTTTTCTACATTCAGTAAAAATTATGAAAGAAGATTTAAAGATTCAAATATATTTGAGGAAATATTTATAGAGATTGTAAATCAAGCAATAAAATATAACTTAGTAGATGGAACTACATTTTATACAGATTCAACACACAAAAAAGCAAATGCTAATAAAAATAAGTATGATGATGAAGTTGTAGAAGTTGTAAAAGAACGAAGAAAATGGTTGGAAGAAGAAATAAATGAAGAAAGAATAAAACAAGGAAGAAAACCATTTGAATATAAAGATAAAATTGAAGAAAAACATATAAAAGTAAGTACAACAGATAAAGAAAGTGGATATTATCATAGAGATAATAAAGAAAAAGGTTTTATGTACTTAGACCATAGGACTGTAGATGATAAATGTAATATTATTGTAGATGCTTATGTAACAAAAGGAAATGTGCATGATTCTGGTCCATTTATAGAAAGAGCAGAATATATAAAAAATAAGTTTGGATTCGAATTAAAAAAATATGCAGTAGATTCAGGATATTTAACTTTAGATATAAAGAAATATTTTATAGATAATAATATATTTGGGGTATTTGGATATAGAAGATATGGTACACCAGAATCAAGAGAAGAAAAGAACAAATATGAATATGTTAAGGAATTAGATATATATGTGGAAAAGTCAACCGGTGAAGTTCTAGAATATTCTGGATTAATAGATAAGAATGGATATAAAACATATAGAAATTTAGATAAAACAAAATTAGTAAGAAGACATATTCATGAAGAATGGAATGAATTATTTAGGGATAATAGACTTTCAAAAGAAGGAAAAAAACTTTATCAAAAAAGAAAAGAACATGTAGAAAGAAGTTTTGCAGATTCAAAACAAAATCATGGATATAGATACGCTATGTATAAAGGAGTTAAAAAAAATCAACATTATACATGGCTTATTTGTGCTGCCCAAAATATGAAAAATATAGCAATAAAAAATGATAATGTAGGAAAGAAACCACTTACATTATCATCAAATATACATCATTTTATAAAAATATTAAAAAATATCATAAAAATTTTATTCATAAGAAAACCTCTAGAAAAAACCTAGGGGTTTGTCTACACTCTGAAGAAACTTTAAAAAGTTTCCTCTATTTTTATTTTATATAACCTGCATCTTTAAACTTTTGAACTGTACTATCATAAGATGTTTCACCAGTAATTCTATATAGGGT
>CAVGYR010000251.1:0-2031 GCA_963633325.1 uncultured Treponema sp. | reverse complement strand
AAATATTACTATATTATTTTTCATATCTATGTAACTTAATAAGATCTTGCTTTAACTTATAATAACTAGGAGTAAAATCAAGATAATGAATATGAGGCATGACAAATCTTTTTTCTTCTTCCCATAAAGTATTATTTACTTGGTATAATACAAAATCCCTTATTTGATTTATGGATGGAGAATTATATATTAATTTACCATTTTCAAATATTTTAGTTCTTAAATTTTCAACATAACAATTTTCAAAATACAATTCTTTCCATTCTTTATTTGGATCAATAAATCTATATTTTTTTGAAAAGTCTAATTCTTCTCCTTTTATTGCAATTAAATCAGCTATTGCCTTATTATCTTCATTTGAATATACTCTATATACTTCTTTTAATCCTGGATTTGTAATTTTTTCTACAGTCTCAGATATTTTAATTTTAGGAGTAAAATTAATTCCATCATTGCTAATAGCTGCTAATTTATACACTCCTCCAAATACAGGAGAAGATTTACTAGTAATTAAATTTTCACCTACTCCAAATGAATCGATTTTAGCCCCTTGAGCAATTAAAGAATGAATCTTATATTCATCTAATGAATTAGAGACAACAATCTTTGTATCAGTCAATCCATTTTCGTCTAATATTTTTCTACATTTTTTGGAAAGATATGCTAAATCGCCACTATCTATTCTTACTCCAGCTAATCTTTTACCATTAGGGATTAGATAATCTTTAGCTACTTTAATTGCATTTACTAATCCTGAATTAATAACATCATATGTATCAATTAATAAAACAGTATTATTTGGATATGTCATTGCGTATTTTAAAAAGGCTTCATATTCACTTTCATATGACATAACAAAAGAATGAGCCATTGTACCTGAAACTGGTATATTAAACATCTTACCAGCAATAACAGTAGCAGTTGAACTTACTCCTCCAATATAGCTAGCTTTTGCTCCATATATAGCAGCAGCATAATTATGTGCTCTTCTTGCACCAAAATCACTTACTGCCCTGCCTTTACTTGCTAAAACTATTCTATTTGCCTTAGTAGCGATTAAAGATTCATGATTTACTATAGATAATAAACAAGTTTCAATTAATTGAGCATCAATTAAAGGGGCGATAATAGTGATAATAGGTTCATTTGGATAAATTATACTTCCTTCTTTAAATGAATAAATATCCCCTTTAAATTTGAAATTTTCTAAATATTTCAAAAATTTATCTTTAAAGATATTCAAGCTTTTTAAATAAGCAATATCATCTTTTGTAAATTCCAATTCATTAATATAATTAATAACATCACCTAATCCACAAAAGATAGAATAAGAAGCGTTATCTGGATTATTCCTATAAAATAAATCAAATACTGCAATTTGATTTTCTTTCCCATCTACAAAATAAAGATTGGACATTGTAAGTTCATAAAAGTCCATTAATAAAGTTAAATTTTCTTTGACATTCATATATATTTTCCTCAACTTTTTAATTAGAAGCTTAATAATTATAATAGTTTTCAAAATATATTTAAATAGATTAAATAATTAGATACAATAATAAAGACAAACTAGGAGAACAAAATGAACGATCAACATAGACAAGAAATTGAAATAAAAGGAAGTCAATTTAAAAAAGAAAAGAAAGAATTATTCTTTAGAGCTTGCATATCTTTTGGGATTACTATAATAATTGAAATTGTATTTTTAATATTATTAAAAACAAATGTAATTGAAGCTGCTTCTAATTTAGATCAATTCACTTTGGATTTAATAATGTATATCGTATTAGCTATAATAATAGTTCAAATAGGATTTGTAATATTCTTCTACTTCCACTATGTTTACAGAATATTAAAAATGGATGATTATCAAGCTGGTTTATATAAAATTGAACTTGATAAGAAAAATAATAAAAGATAGACACAATTTGATAATTCAAGTTGTGTTTTTTAATAACTATCAAATTTGAATTTCAGAACAAAAGCGAAATAAAATTTCGCAGTAAACACGGAAAACTCTTCCGTGTTTTT
>CAVGYR010000250.1:0-2052 GCA_963633325.1 uncultured Treponema sp. | reverse complement strand
AAGCTCTTAACTACATTTTTCACCTCTACTATATTATTCATTTTTATCATCCAACTTTCTTTTAACTACACTAGCAACTGAGCTTATATTTAAAAATTTATAATTTTTAAAATCATCTTCTATAAAATCTAAATCAAAATTTTGTTTAATAAGTACGTATAATTTAACCAGTTCAATAGGACTAAATTCAAAAGGTTTCAAGAAAAAAGATACCTCGTAGTTTTCTTTTATGGCAGCTTCATCAAATCCAAAATTTACTTTGACAATTTCTTGGATTTTATCTTTAATTTGATTATAGTCCATACTATTCATCTCCTAATTTTTCAAGTATGTCTTCAGCTATTAGTTTATAATTGCCGACATAAACTTTTTCTTTTGTTGATTCTTTCAACAACTCAAATGGTAAATACGCATCTTTTGGCTGACTAGTTAATGTTACGCCTTCCGAAAAACGCCAATACCCGTTATTCACAACAAAGGTATCAATTTGTTTATGATACTTGTTTTCTGCTACATCTCTCATTTCATAAATCATTTCATTGTCACTAAAATCATATGGTAAAGAAACTATGAAATAATCAGGACGAACAATATTATTCAAAAAAGAAAAATAAACACCAAAATCATTAAGTACATGATCATTAACTTGAGCAAAACCCCCAGGAACTTGAATTACAATTAAATCTACATGATTATCATCATCCATCATTTTTATTTGCTCATATAGTTTATACTGCATCCAATATAGTTTTTCAGGTTTTTCTAAAAAACACACGTCGTAAATAATGTCACTTGTGTATCTAAAATTTTTATCTTCAGTTATTATTTTTGCGTTAATGCCTAATTTTTTTAGTTCCAGTTTTAAATTCAAGCAAATGAGGCTATTAAAGATAGATTCAAACAATCCAGACACATAAACAACAGGCTTTTGTATTGGTTTAATTGGTGTAAGTTTATAGTCTTTTTTTTCATCTGATTTATTGTCAATTCTATTTGTGAGATCACGAATAGGAATATTATTTTTCTTTGCGACAGGTAAAATATTTTCTATTTGATTATACAAAGATAAGTTTTCTCCGGGATTTAAAAGCACTAGATCTGAAATTTGATTCCAACATATTTTGTGAATATCTAATACTTCTACATTTATATTTGGCATATTCACAGAATAAGCTGCATCTTTACCCACTAGACCTGTTCCTATACAAGTTGCTAACAAAAATTCCACATTTGATTTTTTCATATAATCTATTAGTGGGAAGGAATAATCGTTAAAAGGAAATAGTAATAATTTCTTCTCATTCATAATATGATGCTCCATTTAATAAAGATTTTATTTCTTGATATGTAATTCTATCTTTTAATACTCGAAGATAGTTTTCTTTTTGTTCTTTACATACCTGAAAGCTCTCTTCATTTGGTTCGATTCCACTTGAGCCGAATTGCTCAGGGCATAAATTACATTCTCGAATCGCAAAACATTTAAAACATCTTTTTTTAAATTTTAAATTAAAATTCATCATATTTTTAATGTTTTTAAAATCATATCCATCCTCTACATTACCAATAATCATGTCGTCTAGATTTTCATTTACTCTTTCGCAAGGATAAAAATTTCCGTTCACAGAAACAAATGTCTTTGTCATGCCCGGAAGACAGATTCCAGAAGTCATGAATTTTTCTTCTATATAGTCTGGCACTTGTTGTATTGAATAATGATTAAATTCGTCATCTAACAATCTTTTTTGTGAATTAAATAGCTTTATTTCCGTATTAAATTTAAAATTCTCAATTATTTCTAACAGACAAAGGAACATTTTATAATTGTAAGTATTCACAAATTCACTACTCATACTTTTTTTCTCATCTGAATAGGTATCATCTTCTCTTACTGAATAAATATTTGATTTCTCTAAAAATGTGCAAAGGATAAAATAAAAATGTAGGAAAAAGATCAAATAAAAATGTTGAAAAACCTACATGCTTATTTTGTCCTTTTTCATTTATTGGTTATTATCTCATGGGAGGTAATGTCAATGAATGAGACAAATA
>CAVGYR010000249.1:0-2054 GCA_963633325.1 uncultured Treponema sp. | reverse complement strand
TTATAAAGAAACAGACAATAAAGAAATGATGATAAAAATTCTTTTAGATATGAAATCATTAAGTGACAATGACTTAACGATTCAATCTTCAGCTTTTCTTAATTAAGCCTTAGTCGGCTGTGTTTGACGAATACTTTGAATAATATCTGTTAAATCTTGTTCATTGATATAGCCATCATAAAAATCATTTAATGCCGCAAGCATACCTTTGTTTTCTGGTAAAAGTTGGGCAAATACTTTTTTCATATTCTCATCTTCTACATCTGTTCCTGTATATTTAACCGTAGCTTGAATTAAAGAATTATAAACAATACTAACTAAAATCAAGAAATATTTATTGTTGTTGCCTTCATTTCGAGTATCAATAATCGTATGATCTGCGACCAATGCCGTACCATGATATTGAGCAAGCAAAGGAAATTCCATATAAATTCCTTTTACTTCTTTAAAAGTCATCAATTTAATGACATAACGAAAAATAAATTGAGATAGATTATCCAAATCATCTCCATCCACAATTTTTTTATAATTCACATCAAACAATTGACAAATGATTTTTGCGACACATTCCACATTTGTCTTACAAACAACATTACTCTTATCTTCAAACGTTGTTGAAATCTCATAAACATCTTCCTTTTCAACACACTGTATAAATTCTGTATTTTTAATATTAAACATATTCAATTCTCTTTTCTAGCAAGTGCAGAATTATTATAACATTGATAAACAGTAAAAACATGAAATCAACAACTTGATTTTTTATACTTTTTCGATTACCATAAACATGTAAATGGCACACGGTGCGAGATAAAACCTCATTCGTATGAATGAGGTTTTTCTTTTTCTAAATCTCTTACCATGGAAATATATTTTTTACGATCCGTAGATTTACGCAAATCTTTTGTTTTTGGATTATAAAATCGAATTAAAACCTCTAAACTATTACAATGCATAACGCAATTTCTTATAGAAACCAACGCAAAAAATTTACTAATAAATGCATTAACATTTTTTACTCCAAAATTAATTCCTGATTTTTCGCAATCCATTAATATAAGTTTCTGCACACGCTTGTCTAATCCGCAAAAAATAGTCAACAAAGATCCTAAAGTCAATCTATCGAAAAAACAATATACATCATGATAATTTGGGATCACCCGTATTAAAGATTCAATTTGTCTATTGATATGATTCAAACGACTTGTATTATAGCAAGAATTCGATGGAATATTAAGTTTCACAGTATTCAAAAATAATTCTAAATCATAATCATTCTTTATTAAATAATTCGTTAATATTCTATATGAAAGAATAGAATTAAACAGCGTTTCAAAGTGCATTATATTTGTTGCTATTATAGAATATTTTTCACGCTCATTTTTATACAATTCATAATACTCACTAAATTCCACATCTTTTTCATACACATGATTCCCATCTACTTTAATCACTTCTTTTTTGTTATTTAATTTTGCAAAGCGATGCTTATAAGGCGTAATCACATTTATATAATTATACTTAAACAATATGTCTTTTGCATCCTCCTCATTAATAACGTTAAATTGAACTCTTTTATTCTCTTTTAGATACTCTATCTGTTCCTCTAATATTTTTGCTTTTTTATAGGTTACCATCTTGTCCTCCAATCAAATTAACCCTGATTATAATTGCATATTACATCATCACAATATCCACTAAATGATTTTTTGCCAAAGTATAATTGACATGTTTTTTTATAAGTTGAAAGTGAAATTCTCTATTTTTAATATTATATATACTATTTAAGTTTCATTCCTATTACTAAATATTTACATTCGCCTACATTACTTCAATCAACTCTTTTTATATTTATTTAAATTATACAAAAAATATTTAATTGGATTCAAGAATGCAATTGAAAAGCCAATATAACCTGTAAGCCTTTTCAAAAAAGTGCTTGATTTTTAATATTCTTATGCTATTATAGTGCTCGTAATAACAGACGGCTGTTACTGGTAATGCAGGCAAGACCAAGATAACGATAAAGATGTACGATAGTACACTTTTGTTTC
>CAVGYR010000248.1:0-2101 GCA_963633325.1 uncultured Treponema sp. | reverse complement strand
GTGTATTTTATATGAAAAATAAAGTATTCAATAAAATCTGTAGCTTTGTTTTAGCGTTAGTTATGGCTTTAGCAATCTTACCAGTTACAGCATTTGCGGATGATGAAGTAGTTGTAAAAATTACTCTACCAGATTCTTTACAACTAGTATCAGCTGAAGGAACTGATGAGCAACATTTAAAGGATGGTACTGATTTTACAAATATTGAAATTGTACCTAAGAGTGGATATGCTTTAACATCAGATTTTTTAACATTATTAAATAGTGCTCTAAGTGGTTCAAATTTAAAGGCAACACTAGATGGTTATGATAATGGTAGATATACTGATAAAGGAAAGACGACAACAGACAGAGTAACAATTTCTTTAGCAGATGGTAAATCATCAAGTGATGTTACATCAACAACAGTTACAATTACAAATGATAAATTTAGGGTAAAACAATCTTATATTATGTATGGCGGTACATCTATTGTTGGATCAACAGATGATGCAAACAAGATGAAAGCAACATACAGTACAGAAACAGGTAAGCTTGAATTTGAATGTAAAAATACTGGACCAGTAGAATTTTATAATTCGGAGGGTTCTAAGAGCTATTACATTGCTGGCTCAGGCTTTACTAGATTCTATGCTGAAGTATTAAAGGGTGAGTCAGAGATTGCTTTAACACAAGTAGGTGGTTTCAATCTTGGTGGAAAAGATGCAGATGCTACATATGCTTCAACATCTACAACTGATCCATATATTAATTTAAAGAAATATGTATATGATAATAAAGCTAATTTCGCTGATACAGATACTGTTTGGGTAAAAGTATCTCCTTGTTACGATGGTGAAAAAGTTTATGAATCTGAATGTTATTTCTATATTAAAGTTGGTACAGTTAATTCCATAACAACATCAAAAGTTTCTTTAACACTTCCTGATGGATTAAAACTTGTTGAAGGCTCAGGTGATCTTACTCAAGAATTAACTGGTGGGTATGGATATAAGGCTGTTCGTCTTAAACTACAATCTGGATATGCATTTGGAGAAAATGTAATTGC
Organism: uncultured Treponema sp.; assembly: GCA_963633325.1. Taxonomy (GTDB): domain Bacteria; phylum Bacillota_I; class Bacilli_A; order Acholeplasmatales; family Anaeroplasmataceae; genus JAEELC01. The sequence goes on along the minus strand of CAVGYR010000248.1, from coordinate 1,053 downwards.
TAGTGGATCATTATGCCAAGCGTTATTAAATACAAATTTAGGAGCTGTTTATGATCCTAGCACTAACATTTTAACGATAGAAGCTAATAACACAGGACGCGTTAAAAATGCCACTGTAACTGCAGAAGATTTTGGCTTAGTTCAAACATATGTTATGTATAACGATGCGTTCTCAGTAGTAGGTAAAACTGGTGACGAAAATAAAATGAATGCTAAATATGATGGTTCTTCTGGTAAATTAACATTCGATTGTGCTCGTACAGGTGCATTAGAATACTATGATCAAAATGGAAAGAGATCTGATTATAATGGATTCAGTAGATTCTATGTAACAGTTTATGAATCTAATGAAAGTGGAGAAATTGATGCTGGCACAAAGCTTAAAGAGTTTAATTTAGGAGATGGCTCTGGTGCAAAATCAGATCCTGACTACGCTTCTGATTCAACAATTGATCCATATATCAATTTAAAGAAATTAGTAAAAGAAAATAGTGAAAATTTAAAGTCTACAGATGTGATTTGGGTTAAGGTAAGAGCATGCAGTAGCATAATGCTTAATTATGGAAATGTTTTCTTCAAAATTAGAGTAGGTACAGTTAAAGAAATATTAGATGAAGTAGTACCAACACCTACTCCTACTTCTTCTCCTACAGCTGAACCAACAGTAAGCCCAACAGTTGAACCAACGGTAGCTCCTACCGCTTCTCCTACAACGGCTCCAACAGCTAGTCCAACAGCTACTCCAGAAGCTAAGAAGAGTTCATCAAAGAAGAGTAGTGGATGGGATGATGGAAGTCCATTTACAACAGATACATGTGGTAATGTATTTGATAGATGGGGCAATAAGATTTATGAAGCCAAAGGATGCAATGTTGGCGGTTATAATCTAGTTAGAACTTCTGTTGAAGACTAATTGATAAAATATAGACTCTTATATCGATTGATATGAGAGTTTTTATTTATTCTGAATAAGACAGATGCGGATGAAATTAGAGCTACTAAGTTAGAATATATTACAAACACAATGAGCAAAGGTGCTTCTGTATATTATGA
>CAVGYR010000247.1:0-2102 GCA_963633325.1 uncultured Treponema sp. | reverse complement strand
GATATATTCTAAAAGTTGGTTTTATTGTACGTTATTTTCAAAAATAGTATCGAATAAAATTCGATAAATCGAAAGTTAACAGAATAAAAAATAAGCACTTTTTTAAAAAAACAATTACTTAGAAAAAAACATTGAAATTTCAAACAAAGTGTTGATAATGTTATTGAAATATGATAATGTTTAGGCAAAGAGGTGATTAAAATGAAAAAAATGATATTATTGTTATTAAATTTTTTAACTATTTTTACTTTGTTTAGTGTTCAAAGGTATGTGTTTTATTGCTTTAAAAATTCTTCGGTTGAGGAAACAAATACGCCTATAGTCAACAATTTAAATTCTTCATCTTATACAAATGAATTTATGAGTAAGACTAAAAATTTTTCTCTAAATTCTTTAGGCAGTTGCGGTTATCAAGCAATTAATATCCTATTAAATTATTATGATTCGTTTTGGAATGATTCAATAATTCCTGAAAATTACGAGAAAAAAGGGGATGTAAACTCTAACTTAGAAATTATCAACTCACCCGGCTCGATTTATAACGATATTCAAGAACAAGAAGTTAGTTCATCACATGATTATTATAATAAACTAGATAATAATAACATAATGAAAACTCTTATTAGTATTGGTGTTGAAAAGAATTATACTTATTTGTCAGAAGAGACTAAAGAGGATTTTGGCTTATATGCTAATCAAATATTTGATATTTTAAAAACATATATGAATACTTATGTTAATTCGAATGATTTTTACTTTTATGAAAACCACTATAGTTCGGGTTTGATGAATTCATTTTCAAAAGCAAGACGCACGGAAATAATAAAGTATGTTAAAGCAGGGATACCAGTTCTAGTTTCAGCACAAAATAATAAATATGGCCATGCATTTATTGCATATGATTATGATGAGACCAACGATATAATTTATGCCCATTATGGATATAAAAATTCTAAAACGCATCATAATTTTGAATTAGATTATCAAACTATAAATGGTATTTGTGCTCTTGTCCCTAAGTCATCTAGTAGTCATAATCACTCTGATAATTTTATTTATAATCAATCCAATTTTTGTTCATGTAATTTGAAAAGTCATAATCATGTACTTCAATATACATATAATTTTAATACGCATATTGCTAGTTGTTATTGTGGCTACAATTATGAAGAAAATCATATTGTAAATAAAAAGAAAAATTGCATTTATTGCAATACTTGTATTGATCCAAATGATAGATTTCAAGCCTTGTTAAGCCTAGGAGGTGCCTAATGAAACTTAAAATTCTTTTTATAATATTATTTAGTTTTCTTTTAGTTTCGTGTTCAAACAATTCTATAGACAAGTATGATGACGAAGTAGTTGTTGGCGACTTTACATATACTAAAATTAAAGAAAATGAAATTTTTGAAGTTAATCATACTAAAAAATTAACAAACTCTTCAAAAAATAAAACTGCTAGTGAGAAACCTGAATATCGATTAAATAAGTATACCGGTGAGGATGAAAATTTAACTATCTCTAGTAAGTTTACATATAATAAAAATACCTTTAATGTTACTGCAATTGGTAACTCTGCAATTACAAAAAATCAGCACATAAAACATGTAACAATCGAAGAAGGAATAACAGCTATAAATGCATTTAATTTTAGTGATTGTTTATCTTTAGAAACTATAAGTATACCAAACACAGTTACTCATTTAGGTGCTTGTGCTATAAGTAATACTAAAATTGAGACACTAACTTTACCTAATTCAGATTTAACTTTAGAAGAATCAACGTTTAGTTCAAATACTTATTTACACACTGTATATCTTGGGCATTCAAAGAAAGCAGTTGCTAGTTTTGTTGGTTGTTCATCTTTAAAAAATTTATACATTACTAGTGAAGTTAATAACAAAGATAACACTTTTCAAAACATCGAAATGTTAAAAGGGATTACCTCTAAAAATATCAAAAATGTTTATATTGAAGGAGAAGGAAACTTCAAATTTGAAAATAATACATTGTATTTTAAAGATGAAGTTATTTTTACAACAAATACTTAGGGCTTTCGCAAAGTCCTAAAAACGAGTAATAACGCATAGTTATTGCTCATT
>CAVGYR010000246.1:0-2122 GCA_963633325.1 uncultured Treponema sp. | reverse complement strand
ATATAAAAGAAGATAGTAGGTTTACAGATAAAATAAAAGAAATATTTTTAGTAAATTAAAAAGAGGTGGTTATAATTATGACAAAAAAGAAAGAAGAAAAAGTAAAAGTAAAAGACACGATTAATACAATAAAAAAAACATGGCCATATGCCAAAAAATACAAAAAATATATATTTTTATACGCAATAATATTAATATTTACTATTGCAATAAGTATAATAACACCATTACTTTCAGCAAAACTCGTTTTAACAATTACAAACGGTTTACTAGATAAAGTATTAATAGTTGCAGGAGCAATATTATTTATTGAAATTGCCAAAAATGTTTGTCGATACTTATCCAGTGTTGTAACCAATAAATTCTATTATGGTGTCATGAGTAATTTACAAAGGAACTTAACAGAAGAAACAATACAACTAGATATAAAAGAAGTAGATAAAAATTCTTCAGGTGTATTTATTGATAGAATTACCAAAGATGCAGGGCAATTAACCGAAGTCTTTCAAGGGATTATGATGTATTCTTCCAGAATATTTGCAAACATAGGTGTTTTAGGAGCAATATTTATTATTAATAAAATAATGTTTGTATATTGTATAATCGCTTTAATTATCGTTTATTGGGCTGAAAAAGCACGCATTAAGTCATGGTATAATAATATGACTGTTAATATGGAGCTAAATGAAAAAAATAGTGGCCTTATAGCAGAACTCATTAGAGGCATAAGAGATATTAAAGTATTAAATTCCACAAATGATTTTGTAAATAAAGTAATGGACAAAATTGAACATGCCAACAATAGAGCTTCTAATTTAAATATTAGTCAACAAAAATATGGATTTGTAAGTGGTTCACTTAATGACATAACAAATTTTATCTATATTGTTTTAGGTATAATATTAATCAAAGCAAATAATTTAACTACTGATAATTTAGTTGTATTATATATGTACCAAAGTAGAATCTTTGATTTGCTTTTTAACATTTCATACTTTAACGAAGAACTTAAACGATTTACCCTATCAGCAAAAAGAGTATTCGAAATAGTTGACGGAAAATTTAAAAAAGAAAAATTTGGTAAAAAACATTTAGATAAAATTAATGGTGATTTTGAATTTAAAAATGTTAATTTCAGTTATGAAGAAAATAGACCAATATTAGAAAATCTATCATTTAAAGTAAATGCGAATGAAACAGTTGCCTTTGTTGGTAAAAGTGGAAGTGGGAAATCTACAATATTTAATTTAATTGATAGACTTTATAAAGTCAATAGCGGTAAAATTACCATTGACGGCATTGACATAAATGAATTAGATAAAGATAGCATAAGAGATAATATTTCAATAATTACCCAAACACCATATATATTTAATTTTAGTATAAAAGAAAATTTAACCATAACAAGAAGTGATGCAACCGACGAAGAAATAATCGAAGCTTGTAAAATCGCCCAATTACATGATTATATAATGGCTTTACCCAATAAATATGACACAATAGTAGGTGAGGGAGGATTAATTTTATCAGGTGGTCAAAGACAAAGACTAGCCATAGCCAGAGCCTTATTAAAAAAGACAGAAATAATACTTTTCGATGAAGCAACCAGCAGTCTAGATAACGAAACCCAAAAATCAATCCAAAAAGCCATAAACAATATGAAAGGTGAATATACCATTTTAATAATTGCTCATAGATTATCAACCGTCATAGATAGTGATAGAATTTTAGTAATAGATGAAGGCCAAGTTGTAAGTGAAGGTTCACATCAAGAATTATTAGAAACAAGTGAAGTTTATAAAAATTTATATAATAAAGAGTTAGAATAATAAGAAAGTAGGAAGATTTAAATGATAAATAAAGACGATGAACTATTAAATAAAATAGATAATGCTATAAAAAAATTAGAGCAAGAGCAAAAAATATATATAGAAAAAGAAGGCGTAAAATTATTTTTTAAAAACATAAAAAAAGTTGACATAATCAAAACCCAAAACAACACCTTAAAACTACAATACCACTCCCATGATGTCAAAGAACCAGACTATAATTATGGTGAAATAGACATTCATACCCATGTAAAACTAATGTGTAACGATATGATAAATAACATAAAAAAAAT
>CAVGYR010000245.1:0-2138 GCA_963633325.1 uncultured Treponema sp. | reverse complement strand
CAACAAATGTTGACATCCCTATCCCAAGATTGTGAAATTTATTCACAACCCCCTTTTAATAGTTCAGGAGATTAACATTTCCTGAATTTTTTTTAAAAAGAAAGAAGAATAATATGAAAATTTTATTAACTGCATTTGAACCATTTAATTCACTACCTACTAATTCAAGTCTTGAAGTGTTTAAACAAATAAATGATAACGATATTTACAAGTTAGAATTACCTGTAAGCTATGTTAGAGCTCGTGATATTTTAAAAGAAAATATCGAGAAAATTAAACCAGATTTTATTATTAATTTAGGTCAAGCAGGAGGAGAGAAAAAATTAAGAATTGAAAAAGTTGCACTAAACTATACGAGAGCGTCTATAAGTGATAATGATAACGATTTTAGAAGTAAAGGTAAAGTTTTAGGAGGTGCCCCTTTTGCATTAAAAACAAATTTAGATATAGAATCTTTAGTAGATAATGCGAATAAAGATGGTATTGATTCTTATGTATCTTTATCAGCTGGCGGATATATTTGTAATACAGTTTATTATACAAGTTTATATTTCAATTCAAGTAACGCCCTCTTCATTCATTTACCTTATTTCGAAGGTCAAATTGAAGGAGAGAATACTGTTAAATTAGAAACTTTAGTAAATAACACTAAATATTTTATCGATGAAATAAGAAAACAAGCGAATTGTAAAAAAAAGGCTTAGAAAATATTGATTTTTTAGATGTTTTAACATACAATATTAGTGGTCAATAAATGACCACAATATACTTTCCCTTTTTAAACAAATACTTTCTCATATTTGTCTTTTGACAAATAGATAAGACAGCAACGCCTTTTGTTGCTGTTTTATTTTTATCTATTTAAAAAGGTATAATTTAATGATATACTATTTAAAAATTGAGGTTTTAATATGACAAGTAAAAAAGAATTTTTAGATATATTATGTAATCCTGGTAAGATTACGCAAATTACAAAAGAACAAGCTAATGTTTACAATAGAATAATCCCTTTATTCTCAAGTTATTTTTCAAGCCTTGATATTGAAAAGCGCTTAGAATGGGCTATAAGTGCATCATCTTATTTATTCGGTAAAGCAATGGAAATTGTAATTCTTAGCAAAATCAGACCTGAAGAAAAGAGCGTTTGGATGGTACCTTTTGAGGTATTTGAAGGAATTACTTTCAATCTTCCTAAGCACTTAGAAAATGAAATTATTGATTATATGGATACATATGAACAAGCTGTAGAAGAATATTTCAAATCTAATGGTGATGCAGATCCTGTTAAAGTTTGGATTTTTAGCGAACATGTTGGTTTCTACACAGGAAATAAAGAACACCTTTGGGAGAAGACTGTTGGCGGAATTGCAAATGAAAAAGTTCTAACTAATAATGAATTATATCGTTTTGGTATGAATGCATTTAAAGGCGAACTTGAAAAGAACGGTTATAAAGTTGAATCATTAGCCGGAAATTTAGTTGATTTTGCAAATGCAATCGTATCTAAAGATGGTAAAAATTACATGGTAGCTACTAGCGTTTCAATTTTACCTCGTGAAGGTTATATTGAAGAATACCGTTTAAACAAGCTAAAAGAAGAAGCTAAAAAAGTAGGCGCTACACCTTGTGTATCATATGTTGGCCTTTTGCCTGTTGATGAACTTTATGCATCACAAGGAATTGCAATTAAAGAAGGCGAATATAAAGTTCAAGTTAAAAAATTGCAAGATGCAGAAACAGGAGCCTTTATTGAATAATGGTTCGAGATCCTAATATTTTGTTAAGCATAATTAATACTTATCTTCGTGATCGATATGATAGTCTTGATTCTTTATGTAGTGATCTTGATTATGATATTAATAGTGTGAATGAAATACTTAATAAAAATGGTTATTTTTACGATAAAGATAATAATAAATTTGTATTTCATGATAATACTAATAAAAAGTAGGTTTTTAAAATAGTAAGAAACACAACATGCAGTTGATTTCAAAATACTTAAATAAGATTGAGTGTTTGAAATTGACTGTTTTTATTTTGACATTATACAAAATTATTTACTTAGATTTTATAGACTATGAAAGTTGTATTTAGAAAATTATCGCAAATACGAAAAAAATCTTAATTGGTAATAAGAG
>CAVGYR010000244.1:0-2144 GCA_963633325.1 uncultured Treponema sp. | reverse complement strand
AGAAAGCCGTAAGGCTTTTAGATGAATCTAATTATATTTATTTAGAAGAATTAGGTATTAAAAAAGTTTATACTTTTTATGAGCTGTACTCAAAACAAAGTGAAGCTCACGTACAAATCGAGCAACCCCATTATGCGCATTTTAAGTGGACCATGTATCTAAGATTTAAAGGAGTTGGGTCGAAAGACTATCGTTTCAATGGGGATAGCGTAGACGATATAATGAATCAATTTGTAGCAGAAGCAAATAAGCTTTAATAGGAGGGAGATACCTAGTAGTGAATAATTTATATATAGATTCTATTATTAAAGAGCTTGAAAGATGAAATCCAGACTTTAAAGGCTCTCTAAAAGAATATGAAGGTGGGGTCATGTTATACTCAAAGACGGATCCTGCATTAATGATTCTTTTTATTAACTTTAAAAATCCAACTGACTGCTGGTACTCAAATATAACAAATGCACTTGATACTTTCACTTTTTTTAAATGTGATGTCGGAACAACAGAACAATCTGCTCTTATTGCAATTGAAGAGGCTATTTTAAGACATAACAAAGAAATAGAAAAAGCAGAAAACCGAGCGAAAGAAATAGAAAAAACTTACAGGGAAGATCTGGAAAAACTAGTAAAGCTTGGCTTTATTCCAGTTTTTATAGATGAATGAGACTTAGAATTAAAACTAGATACGGCGGTAGTTTATGTAGCAGCCCCTCATGATGATGTTTATTATTGACATCTAAATGCTTTAAACGGCGATGAGAGCAGAAATATAGCCACAGAAAATTTTGATACATTGCCAGAATTACTAGATTTCGTAGTAAGTGGAGGGAGCAAATAAATGAAATATGATGAAATAGTAGAATACATAGAGGATAATTTTCCTGAATTAGAATGGCATAAAGATATAGACTTAGAAATGCATGTTTATAGCTTAGAAGATGAGGCTGGCGATACGCTTTTTAGCATAACAGTGCCGTTCAAAAGATATTTTCAAGATGATAAGTTTATTGATCATCATATTATTGTTAAGGAAATAGGGGATAAGTCAGGATATGATGATGTGAAAAAATTTATGCATGCTTGTAAAAATATTCATATTGAAAACTATAATGAAGTACTTAAAGTTAAGCATTATGTAGAAGATGGTAATATGCAAGATGATGTAAATACTCTTTTCAGACTAGGTTTCGAAGGTTTAGATGACTGCGATCAAAGTGGAGATCGAAAAGCGGCTGAGCATAACTCATCGTTGCATTATGAGTTAAGCAATATTAAATTTACTGTTTTACTGCCATATGTAACCGACCACTATTTTTTAGATGAATATGACCTAGATATATCTAAAGGCGCGGTTCATTATAAATATGAATTTAAAACCTTGGATGAATTACTTAATTATATCGTAAATGGAGGAGAATAATATGGCATATACTTTAGATGATGTCACAGAATTTATAAAAGATAAATTACCAAATTGCCTGCCACTGCCTTACAACTGAAAGCCTCAGTCAAATAGTTCTATGTGAGGTTTTTGAAATCCAATGTTCAGTATATATGATGATTATTCTCCTGTGTTTGTTATTTATATTTCAGAGGATCTCTTAGACGTGCAAGTGGGATGTGGAGGCGCACTTAAAAGATATACCGGATTAAAAGGCTTCTTTTATCACAAGGCTGAAGTACAATCAATGTATGAAACCGCAGAAAGATTAATTAAGTATATGGGCTCGCAATTTGAGTCTGAAAAAATTTATTTAGAATCGCTTGGGTTTGAGCAACGTTATCCAGACAATCTCCGCATGAATCAGTTTTGGGTAGATGAGCCCGTTCTAGCTAGTATAGAACTTCCTATTATACAGCCGGAACATAGTAGTAGTAAATACTGGCTATCTGTTGGTGATCGAGTTAAATCATTTAAAACTCTAGATGAACTGCTTACATTTGTAGTTAATGGAGGTAATTAATTGAAAATATTTGAGAACGATCTAAAAAATATATATGACTTGCTAAAGACCTATCAAGGAGAATCTATAGAGGTGAACGAACTTACTATTAAAGATAATACTCCTGAATTAATTTTTATTATTAGTCAGGTTAAAACAAAAAATCCAGAAGCAGAGATTATTATTAATACTGACGAAAAT
>CAVGYR010000243.1:0-2145 GCA_963633325.1 uncultured Treponema sp. | reverse complement strand
AAAAAATAAAAAATGTTAAATATTGTTTGTGTAAGAAAGAAAAAGCTTTCAACAATTATTTAAAATCTAAGTAATTATAATATAAAATATATTTGTTTTCAATTGATTTTACATTGATTTTATAATATAATTTTTTCGTTATGGAATGAGGTGTTAATTTGAGAGCAAGTAAAATGTTAATTTCAACATTGAAAGAAGCACCAAGTGAGGCAAAGATTGATTCACATAAATTATTATTACGTGCTGGGTACATTAAAAATGAAGTCGCAGGTATTTATAACTATTTACCGCTAGGACTTCGTGTATTAAATAAAATAGAAAAAATTATCCGTGAAGAAATGGATAATAAAGGCTGTAACGAAATACTTTGTTCAGCTATTCAACCTAAGGAATTATGGGTAGAGTCAGGAAGATGGTATAAATACGGTCCTGAACTTATGAGATTAAAGGATAGACATGATAGAGAATTCTGTCTAGGACCTACTCATGAAGAGGTATTCACATCAATTGCCCGTGACCTTATAAAGTCACCTAAACAATTGCCTATGAATATCTATCAAATTCAAACAAAATATAGAGATGAATTCAGACCTCGTTTTGGTCTTATGAGAAGTAGAGAATTCATTATGAAAGATGCTTATTCATTTGATAAAGATGAAGAAGGGTTAAATAAGAGTTATGCCGATATGTATGACGCTTATCAAAACGTATTCACTCGTGTTGGCTTAAAATTCAAACCAGTATTAGCAGATACAGGTGCTATCGGCGGAAATGGTAGCCATCAATTTATGGCTTTATGCGAAGTTGGCGAATCTGATATTGTTTATTGCGATAACTGTGATTATGCGGCTGACGTCGAGAAGAGTGAAGCTGTTTGTACATTAAATGATATTCGCGCAGAAGAAGAAATGAAGCTTGTAGATGTAGGTAATGCAAAAACAATTGAGGAAATGGTTGATTTCTACAAGGTTCCTGCAACTGAAATGGTTAAATCTGTTCTTTATAAAGATACTGAAACAAAGAAATTATATTTAGTTTTAGTTAGAGGAGACAGAGAAGTTAACGAAATTAAAGTTGTAAATGCAATCGGCACTAGCGAAGCTTTCTTAACATTTGCAAATGATGAAGACATTAAAAATTTAAATACATATGAAGGATTTATCGGACCTATCGGTTTAAACGGTGTTGAAATTTTAGTAGATACTGAAGTTTCTAAGATGAAAAACGCTATATACGGCGCTAATCAACTTCATATGAACTACGTTAATGTTAATTTTAATCGTGATTACACAGGCCGCGTAATTGATTTACGTAAAGCAGTTGAAGGCGATTTATGCCCTGTTTGTGGTAAGCCAATGAAAATGGAACGTGGTATTGAAGTAGGTCAAATCTTCAAACTTCAAACTAAATATTCATCTGCAATGAACTGTACTTACCAAAATGAAAATGGTAAAAACATACCAATGGTAATGGGTTGCTATGGTATTGGTGTTACAAGAACTATGACAGCTATTATTGAACAACACCATGATGAATTTGGTATCAAGTGGCCATTAAATGTTGCGCCTTACCATGCGGTAGTTATTCCTGTAATAATGAAAGACGAAGCACAAGTTAAATTAGCAGAAGAAATTTATTCAAGCTTATCAAATTCTCACGTAGAAACAATTATTGATGATAGAGATGCTAAACCAGGATTTAAATTTAAAGACTGGGACTTAATGGGTATTCCTTATCAAGTTGTTTGTGGTAAGAGATCTTCAGAAAACATCGTTGAAGTTAAGAACAGAATGACTGATGAAAAAGTCGAAATGACAAAAGAAGAAGCTATTAATTTAATAGTTAATGCAGTTAAGGCAATTTAGTCGTAAAGTATACTTTACGGCTTTTTTATTAGGCAACAAAACAAAAATGTTGTAAAATAAAACTATAAAAAGGAGTCTATATTATGCCTAAATATTTTGTTAATAAAGAAACATTTGATGTATGTACTAAAATCATTGAAAAAAGAATGAATTTATTTTATGAAGTTTACGAAGAGATAACTAAAAACTTTGAATTAGTTAAGGTCTGCAAAGTCAATTTTGATGACAGAGATTTATTAAATATGTCATATATTTTGTCAAGAAATAATCCTAATATAAC
>CAVGYR010000242.1:0-2153 GCA_963633325.1 uncultured Treponema sp. | reverse complement strand
GTGTATTTTATATGAAAAATAAAGTATTCAATAAAATCTGTAGCTTTGTTTTAGCTTTAGTGATGGCTTTAGCAATCTTACCAGTTACAGCATTTGCTGTAGAAGAGGCAGACAGTACAAATGAGGGTGGGAAAACTGAAACAAGAATAGTAACGGTTACTCTACCGGATGGGCTTGAAGTATCAGATACAAGCGTTTTGAATCAAGATTTAACGAATGGAACAATATTTCAAAATATTGTTATCACACCAAAGACAGGGTACTCATTTAGTGCTTCTGCTGCAGGTGAATTAAATAATTATGTTTTAAAAGGAACAGATACAAATTTAACTGCTACACTTGATACGAGGGGCACTACTGGAAGCATAACGATTTCTGTACGAGATGATAAAACATCAGCTGATGTTAAATCAGTTGACGTCAAAAAGGATAACTTAGATGTTATACGAAGTTATGTAATGTATTCTGGAACATCTACTGCTGGTGAAAAAGATGATCGAAATAACATGAATGCACAATATAGTAGTACAACCGGGAAACTAACATTTGATTGTTCAACTACGGATGTACTAGAATATTATGTTTCTGAAACAAATAGACAGTATTATGGGCTTGGTACTGATTTTACTAGATTCTTTATTGAAGTATATTCAGGTGATGACAATGGTGAAAATTTGAAATCTGTATATAATTTTAACTTAGGGACAGGAAAAGGAAGCCAAGCACCAACACCAGATACGAATTATGCTTCAACAACAACAACTTCTCCATATATTAATTTGAAACAATTGATAAATGATAAAGGAACAAGTTTAACATCAACAGTAAGAATTTGGATAAAAGTTTTCCCTTGCTATGATAATAATAAATTAGGAGATAATATCTATTTCACAATTAATGCTGGCACAGTCGGTGAAATTAAAGGAGAAACTACTAATACAAGAACGGTTGATATTACTTTAAGTGGTGATAATGTTGTACGAGCAAGTAATTCTGGTGAATTAAAACAAACATTAGATAGCTTTACATCATTCAATAATATTCTTTTAGAAACAAATCCTGGTTATAAATTTACAGATGAAGAAGTTGCTACGCTTAATAAAACTTTAGAAGAAAAAGGCTTAACAGCAGAAAAGACTTCTTATTATCAATTAACAATTAAGCCAAAGACTACTTCTGCAGATATTGAAACAATTTCTGCTACAGTAGCTTCACCAACATCGAAAATTTATACATTGTATAATGGAACATCTACTGTTGGAAAATTAGGCGATGAAAATAAGATGAACGCTCAATATAGTAATGTAACAGGTAAGTTGACATTTAATTGTGATACTATTAGCGGAATCGAACATATCACAGAAGATGGAACTAGAGAGCTTTATGAAGGCGTTAATGGTTTTGAATATTTCTACGTAGGGGTAGATGCAGTAAATGGTGATCAAAGTAAAACGGTTAAAGCATTCAATGTCGGTAACTATGTTAGTGAGTCTGATAAATATGGATCCACCAATACTGTGAATCCATATATTGATCTAAAACAATTAATCAATGATACGAAAGACTTAGCTGATGCTGACATGATTACAATTACTATAAATGCTTGTAACAATTTGGGACAAATTGATTCTAAATATAAGAAGTACACTTTTAAAATTAATGTTGGAACGGTTGCAGATATAAAGAAAGATCCTGAACCAGAAAAGAAAGAAACTACTCCTACAAAGAAGAGTACAAGTGGTTGGGATGATGGAAGTCCATTTACAACAGATACATGTGGTAATGTATTCGATAGATGGGGTAACAAGATTTATGAAGCCAAAGGATGCAATGTTGGCGGATATAATCTAGTTAGAACTTCTGTAGAAGACTAATTCATAAAATATAGACTCTTATATCAATTGATATGAGAGTTTTTATTTACTTTAATTCCTTAACTTTTAGTGATTTGTGTGACTGAATTATCAAAAAGTACTTAAAAACCTTATTTTTAGGGTTAAAAGTACTTTTTTTATGCTCGGAATACGCTATAATTCAGTTATACGTATAACTGAAGGAGATGCTTATGTTATTGATGGATTTTAAGGTGAAAATACCTGCTGGTAGTAGGATTCAAAAGAAGGATAATCATTACTATGTATACAAACCGGTTG
>CAVGYR010000241.1:0-2187 GCA_963633325.1 uncultured Treponema sp. | reverse complement strand
TAGTGATAATAAAATGACTTAAACCATATTCAATAGAATAATTTTGATAATCTAATACGGATTTCTTAGGAATAAATCCTTCTTCTTTAGTAATCATCCCTAAATACTTTTGAACTGATTTAGGATATTTTCTTCCTGGTACATAAATAGATGTACATTCATATAAACCATAACCATCTCTTACTTTTCTAATTGTTTTTCCTTTACCACGATATTTCTCTACCCAATCAGGATAAACATTTATTTTCTTCATATCTATATTATACACGTATATACTATGTTATGAAAATAAAAAAATGAGACATCAAATCTCAATTAATTTTCATGCGTAATTACTATTATTTTAGGGTGTTGCGTGAAAAATAAAAAATATGTTATTATTATAAAGCGTTAAATGGAGGTAAGTAGTAATGCCTAGAGAATTTATAACATTCAAATGTACTGAATGTGGTGAAGAGAATTACATCGGTTCTAGAAATAAGAAAAAGCATCCAGATAAAATGGAAGTTAAGAAGTACTGTCCTAGATGTAATAAAATGACTGTTCATAAGGAGAAAAAATAAGCATTTGCTTATTTTTTTAATATATGCAAGTTACTTGTTTAAAATGCGGTTTGTTTCAAACCAATACTTATATTCTGGAAATAGAAAACAAATGTATATTGATTGATCCTGCTTGTAAGGCTGAAAAATTAGAACCTTATTTAGTAAATAAGGATTTATTAGCGGTTTTATTAACTCATGGCCATTTTGATCATATAAAGGCTTGTAATGATTTATATAAGAAATATAATGTGCCAATTTATATTCATGAAGCTGATATTGAAATGGCAAAAGATGGAAGCGCTGGTAAAGAATTCGGCTTACAATTTGTACCAACTTTAAATGTTCCAGTTAAAAAACTTATTGAAAAAGAATATGAAATAGGACCATTTAAATTTGAAGTATTATTCACTCCTGGGCACTCTAAAGGTTCGGTATGCTATTTATTTAAAGATTGTATATTTACAGGTGATACTTTATTTAAAATGGCTTGTGGCAGAACTGATTTGGTTGGCGGAAGTAGTAGTGAAATTAAACAATCGCTAAGGCTACTTAAAAATTTAAATCCAAATTTAATTGTTTATCCAGGACATGATCAATCTTCGACTTTAGAGTTTGAAATTGAAAATAATCCATACATGTAGTTACGTTTGTAGCTACTTTTTTTATTTAGGGGTAGGAATTTTTCATTTTCATGTCTATAAAGAAGTATATGGAAGAAAGATTGTTAGCTATATTAAGACTTGCTGTAAAAAATAACGCTTCAGATATTCACTTTAGTCAAAAATATGATCAAGTGGAAATCTATATGCGTATTAATGATATTATTCGCAAGGTAAAAAGAAAAGATGGAGACGATAGGCTTATTCGTTATCTTCAATATTGTTCAAATTTAGATATTGGCACTTTAAATACACCACAAACTGGTCAATTTGAAAAATTACTAGATGATAATGTATTGTCTTTAAGGTTTGCGGTAATTAATACTTATAACTCCACTAATGGTGTCTTAAGAATTTTGAATTCTAATTTAAAAGTAGATGCCAATAATTTATCAAAGATAAGTTATCAAAATAAGTATTTTAAGAACTTATTAAAAAAAGATAATGGCTTAATTCTATTTTCGGGCGCAACTGGCTCGGGCAAGACAACTACACTATATTCTTTATTAAAAAGTGTTAATGGCTCAATTATTTATACTATTGAAGATCCAATAGAAGTTGTTAACGATAAGTTTGTACAATTACAAATTAATGAGAAGATTGGTTTTGATTATGAAACGGGAATTAAACAAATAATGAGACATGACCCGGATATTATTATGATTGGAGAAATAAGAGATGATAAAGCCGCCAAGATGGCTTTAAGAGCGGCTAATACTGGGCATTTGGTTTTAAGTACAATTCATGCTTCTTCTAGTGCATCTTGCATAGCTAGAATGGTTGACTTGGGCGTAAATGAAGAATATCTATATGAAATGCTATTGTGTCTTGTTCATCAAAAAATGATTATTAATAGGTCCGGAGAAAAAGTTGTGGTCTATGAAATCATGAATAAAGATGAAATAGATTATTATCGTTTAAATAAAGAACATTCAGCCAATTTCTTAAGTGTTGATAAACAAATTCGAAAGGGTATTGAAGAT
>CAVGYR010000240.1:0-2213 GCA_963633325.1 uncultured Treponema sp. | reverse complement strand
ATATTTGGGCGTGAGAGTACAGGTATTCCTAAAGAAATATTAAAGGGTAATTTAGATAGATGTGTTAGGATACCTGCTAGTAGTGATGTTAGGGCTTTGAATTTATCAAATTGTGTTGCTATTGGTGTATATGAGGTTATGAGGCAACAGGATTATCCTAATTTATCTAAAACTGAGGTTCAAAAGGGAGAAGACTATTTGGAAGAATAGTTTTCTTTTTAATATAACTTTACATCTAATTTTGTAAATGGTATAATCCTGACTTTGACAGTTGTAAGAAGGTAAAAACTCTCTAGGTCTTATTTTATAAGGCTTTAGAGAGTTTTTACTTGGCTAAAAAAGTGCGTACCATGAATACCTATTTTATTGATTCAAAAATTTTTTTAAAATCATTGTAAGTACTGATTTCATAATCAGTTCTAAAATTAAATAATTCATGTAATTCATCTGTTATATTAGTTCTTATATATTCTGGTATATAACCATCACCTTTATTTTCCAATACATTCATGGTTCTTATGGTTTCTAAAATTTGGGAAGTAGTAAATTTATAATTAAGTTTTTTTTCTAATAATCTATAAATAAATAGTGAAATGTAACAAGTCATAAAGTGTGCTTTAATACGTTCTTCTCTAGATAAATTAACTGGTCTAGCTAAAAAATCTGATTTCATAATTCTAAATGATTCTTCGATTTCCCATCTACCTTTAACTATTTTTAATATTTGTTCAATATCTCCAATTAAGTTAGTAGTTAATGCATAATAACCATCATATTGTTCTTCATCTTTGATAATCTCTTCGTTAATTAAATAAGATGTTTTATTAGCAACTTCTCCAGTATCTGTGGAATTAATACTATTTATAAATCTTCTATAATCATTTTGATTTTTGGCTTTTCTAGCAATGTTATTAGTCTCAATACTTTTTTTAGCTCTTTCAATTTGAGCATTTCTTATATTTCTATTGTAATCAAAATATTTAAAAGAAAAAGTAACAATTAAATCTTGCTTAACAGACTTAGTTTCTGTTTGAATAATTTTATAAAATAGAGTGTTATAATATTTTTCTTTTAATGATTCATCATTAAGTATATTTTCTAAGTTGTAAATATTTTTTAAGTCATTTGCGATTCTCCAACCAGTACTTTCAAATACTTGCTCTTTATACTCATCTTTTAGTTTCTTTAAAGATTGAGTAATAACAAAACCACGACCATCTTTAATATTGTATTTCTTAATTTCATCGGAAGCAAGACCAGCATCAGTACATAAAATCATTTTAGTATTATCGAGTTTAAAGTTGTCTATAATTTTTGTTTCTTCTGGTATTAAAGTTTTTTGCTCATTTTGATTGCCAGGATAAATATTAAAAGAAAGAGGTAGTCCATCACCATCCATAAATAATCCCATACCAACAATAGGGTTAGGTCTATGTTCTTTTGAAATGCCATATTTTCTAATATCATCTTCATTGTCAATTTCAAAGAAGTAATTAGTACAGTCATAATAAATAACACTTGAATTTCTTTTAATAATATTTTTACTATTATTAAATAATTGTTCTTGAATAAAGTCCGAATTTTCTGCAATGTAACTCAATGCTCTATATTCATCATGTAGTTTAAAATTAGGCTGTTCAATAAAGTTTTTGCATTGTTTAAATGTTTCTAATTTAGATGATGGGTAAATTATTCTTGCATAAATAAGATACGATAATATTTCGTTTAAGTCAAATTGAAATTTATACTTATCTTGAATTGCTTTACAAATATCATTTATCTTTAATTGATTGTATATTTTCTTTAAAAATAAATATCCAACATTAAATGAAACTCTATTATTCATAGGAATAAGTTTTTTATTATTCTTCTTGATAATAACAGTCTCACTTTTACTATGTTCGTCATTATATTTCTTGATATACTCTTTAAGCCAAACATTATAATCAGTATTACCAGCCATAATTTTAATATCACTAAGATTTCCAATACGCTTAACTATCTTAGTAGACCTTTTACCATTTTTTGTATAATCTTTAATGATATAAAATATAGTTGTATTTTTTGACTTAGAAGTTTTAAGTCTCATATTATCACATCCAAACTGACCTTTATATTAGTATTATATCACACTCCACAAAAGTACGCAAATAAAATTTATTAAAAAAAGCAGATTTTTCAATGCCTAGAGAAGATTTTAACAGGGCAACTGT
>CAVGYR010000239.1:0-2221 GCA_963633325.1 uncultured Treponema sp. | reverse complement strand
ATAAACATAATGTTATATGGATTGATATGGCAAGTTTATATTCATCACTAAATGACAAATATCAATTTGTAAAAAAATTGAAAGAATTCATTTACTTAGATTTAAAAGAAAAATTTTCCACAATTGATTTGAATTTTGATCGGGAAGATGGTACTTTTTTGGCCAAAACATTAATTGAGATTAAAAACAAATTAAACGAACGTTTTATCTTTTTAATAGATGAATGGGATGTAATACTTAGAGAACAAGATACTAATACTAAATTATGTGATGAATATATAATGTTTTTAAGAAGTTTATTTAAATCAAGTGATGTATCAAGTTGTATAGATTTAGTTTATATGACAGGAATACTTCCTATAAAGCGATATTCAACTCAGTCTACATTAAATATGTTTAAAGAATATAATATGCTTAGATCCCGTGGATTAGAAACTTATATTGGGTTTACTGAAGGCGAAGTTGAAGATTTATGTACTAAATATAATATGGATTTTAATTTAATTAAAGAGTGGTATGATGGTTATAGATTAAATGGTGTTGAAATATATAACCCGAAATCAGTTGTTGAGGCGGTCACGTCAGGTGAATTATTAGATTATTGGGTTCAAACATCGGCTAGAGAAGCTGTTGTTTACTATATGGATTACGATAATGGTGAACTTAAAGATGTTATCGCAAGACTTATGGCTAATGAACGTGTAGATGTGAATGTTTCAAAGTTTGATAATGATTTAACAAAAGTGAATTCTTGTGATGCGGCTTTGACAGTTCTTATCCATTTAGGCTATTTAGCATATGACTTTGAGTCTAAAAAATGTTACATTCCTAATCATGAGATTAGAGAAGAATTTATTAATGGTATTGATGATTTAAAATGGAAAGAAATTTATAATCCAATTGCAAAATCGCAAAAATTATATGATGAGACTATGAAATTGAATGCTGATTTTGTAAGTCAAATTATAGAAAAAAATCATAAAGAATTAGCTTCTACATTTAATAAGAACAAAGAAGATGTATTAGGAGTTATTACTCTAATATCTTATAATTATGCTAGAAAATATTATCATGTAAAGAAAGAGGATTTATCAATACTAGGTAGATGCGATTTAATATTTATTCCAAATGATAATGTTCACACACCTTATATTATTGAACTTAAAGCTGATGATACTTGCGACAATGCGATTAAACAAATTAAAGAAAAAGAATATATTAATTCTTTAGGTAGTTATAAAGGTAAAGTCTTACTTATTGGTATTACATATAATTCTAAAACTCTTAAACATGAATGTAAGATTGAAGTATGTCAAAAATAAATATATGTGCTAGACCTATAGACATTGTTCTATAGGTCATTTTTAAAAACTTAAATTGTAAATTTTATCTAGCTTATTCGCCTTTTTGCTAACTTTAGTTGACAATATATATATATAATAGAGTTAGGAAAGAGGTGCGATTATATGAATAAAAATCGTAAAAAAGGTTTTACTTTAGTAGAATTATTAGTAGTAATTGCAATTCTTGCAATCCTAGCTGTAGTATCCGTAGTAGGTTACACTAGTTTTACAAAGAAAGCACAAATTAGTAAAGATACAGGAGTAACAACCGAATTAAATTTAATTTTACAAGGTAATGAGGTATCTGATGGAGCAAACAAGTATCCTCATGAAGCTATGTGTGAATTAGTTGATGGTGGTTATGATGTAACTAAATTCAGCCCTACAACTAATAATTACAATTATGTATATGACTTAAGTCAAAATAGATTCTTCTTACTTGATGAGTCTTACAATGTAGTAGCCCCAAGTGATCTTACTATCAGTTCTGATACTTCAAAATTATTTGGTTTTGCGAGCACACAAACTGAAGTAACAACTTGGAACAATAGAGGTTATTCAGTATACTTAAAGTCTGGTTACAATAGTTCATCTGTTGAAACTACAACAGGTATTGATGTTGGTGATAAAACTGATGTAAATGTTACTTTAAAGTCTTCTACATCTAGTAGCAGTCAATCTCTAAAGACTAATGCATTAAAGGGTTCAACTGTTAGCATGGAAGCTACTGCAAGTACTCAAAAAGAATTTGTAGTAAGAACAAATGGTGGTGCTTTAACAGTAAACAACCCTGAAGCGGTAGTAGCTCACTTTGGTTCGAGCGATAAGGTTGTAATTGAAGCTGTAGCTAAACATGCAGAATATAGTGAAATTCAAGG
>CAVGYR010000238.1:0-2240 GCA_963633325.1 uncultured Treponema sp. | reverse complement strand
GAGCTAATGATGTACTACTATCTTCTGCCATCAAATATACAGACTTATATTCATGACTAAAGAGTATCGAATTTTCTTTAAAAAATTGTAAGGCTTTATTTATTTCAAAAATTTGTAAAAAGATATCATTTTTTGTATATTCGACTGATAAAACATCGATACCATTGTCTAGAAAATTATCATAGAAAGGTACATTATCTACCTTTTTACCATATTTAAAAAAGCCACCATGGATATCTATTACTAAAATATTTTTATTATTTTTTTCATTTGAATAATAAATATCATAAACATTCGTACTTTCTTTTGCATAAGACATGTTTGTCTCATGTCTATATTTATGCACATTTATAAATGGTCTAATAAATTTCATCTTCATTTCATAAAAAAATGCAAATTTACTAATATTATTTTTCAATATTATCACCCATTTCTGATTGTTTATTCAAAAGTTTTGAGATCATCTTTTTAGGCACAAAATGTGAGAAAAGATGTCCTAGTTTTATACTAAAACCTGGTACAATTTCAAACTTATTTTTTTCCATACATTTTACAGTGTATTTAGCAACTTTTTCTGCACTTAATGATTTTATGTTAAACCTTGCATTGCTAGCTTCTTCAAAACGAGTCTTGACAGGGCCAGGACATAATACATGTACTTTTACATTGCTATTCATATTTTTAAGTTCTCTGTAATAGCCATGAGCTAAGCTTGTCACAAAAGCTTTAGTCGCATAATATTCAGCCATATAAGCACAAACTCCAAATGAGGCAGCACTTGAGACAAACAAAATATGACCTTTGTTACATTTTATAAAGCGTTTAATAAATTCTTTTCCTAAAATAAAGGCACAAATACAATTTAATTTGATCATATTAGTTTGTTTTACTGTACTTGTATTAGTGATATAACCGATATCACCAAATCCGGCATTATTAATAAATATATCAATATCGATATCTTTCGTAAAATCAAGAAGTGTATAAACATTTTCTTCACATGTTAAATCTAGGGAATAAAAAGTTATTTTAGTCTTAACTTTACTTTTAATCTCTTCTAAATCATTTTCTTTTCGGCTTACAAGGATTAAATCATAGCCTTTTAGGCCATATATTATAGCTAATTCTTTACCTATACCACTTGTACCGCCTGTAATTAAAACATTCATAATTACCTCCCTGGAATATGGTGTTTAGTTTTTATTGCAACCTTCTTTACATACATATCACTATCTGCTCTTTTAAAACAATCTTTATAATCAACGTCCCCATCCTCATGTTTACTATATCCGATCGCAACACTTAATCGTAATTTAATTCCTTTCATTTCGACATATTGATATTCAAGAATATTTCGTAGTCTTGTTAAGATATTATTTAAATTTTTATAATCTTCGCCTTCTACAATTACTACAAATTCATCTCCACCTAAGTGAAACATATGACTTGTAGAAAAATAATCAGGAAATGTATGCCCGGCAGATACAATCAAATAACAACCAAATTCGTGTCCATAAGTATCATTTGTGATCTTTATACCGTTAACATCACATACTAAAAAGGCATAATCTTTAAATCCATTTTTAATTCTTTCATTAAGATTTTTTGTAGTCTCTAAATAAAGAGCTTCGTTTCCAAGTCCTGTAAGTGCATCTGTTTTATTTTTTAATTCAAGTTCAACATTTTTCTCGCGAGTAGTAATAAGCTCAGTATTAGCTTTATCAAGCTTAAATACATCAGTAATATCATTAAATATTACATAAACAAACAATTTTTTACCAATTTGTATGTATTTTAGATTAATTTTAAAATGCATGTTATCTAATTTGATAACAAAATCTGCTTGAAAACCATCTTCTTCTTTGCCAGAAACAGTCTCTAAAATTTGATTTGATTCTTCGGAAGATAAATAATCAAAGATATGTTTATTTTTTATCTGTTTTAAGATTGTATTTGAATCCGTCTTAAAGATACCTCCTAAAGAATTTGATACATAAATTGCATGATAATAAATATCAGTTTTTTTAATCTCAAATAATATTGAAGCTGTATTTGTTTTTTTAATAGTCTCAAGAAATGCGTCTAGTCTATATTTAGTTAAATCTTCGACAAACATTATAATGTTATTGGCATCACGAAGATAAGTAAAACGTTTATTTCTAAGTTCTTTATTAAGTCTAAACGTGCTCACAAATGAATACATCGAATCTTTATTTAATTCAGAGACAATTTTATTAAAT
>CAVGYR010000237.1:0-2246 GCA_963633325.1 uncultured Treponema sp. | reverse complement strand
ATCAACAAAGAAGCATAGGCTTTATAGCAGAAAGATTATTTAATATCTATGTAGACCACAATTTTAAAGAAGATGAAATATATAGAATTGGATACAATTATTTCGATTCAAAGTTTGCACCTTTTGTTGAACATGATGCAAATATAATATATAAATTCTTTGTTAAGCCATTTGTAAAATAAATCTATTTTTAATAAAAATGACTAATTAAGATAAATATATTATAATTAAAAACGCAAAATAAAATTTTGAGATAAATAAGGAGTTAAAAATATGAAGAAAATAAGAAAAGCAGTTATACCTGCAGCTGGATTAGGAACTAGATTTTTACCAGCTACAAAAGCATTACCAAAAGAAATGTTACCTATAGTAGATACACCTACTATTCATTATATTGTTAAAGAAGCTATTCAATCTGGAATTGAAGATATTTTGATCATTACTAATGAAACAAAGCACACAATGGAAAATTATTTCGATGTTAACTTTGAATTAGAAACAAGATTGAGAAATTCTGGCAAAGATAAATTAGCTGATGAAATTCATCAAATTGCTAGTATGGCAAATGTTTATTATATTAGACAAAAAGAACCAAAGGGTTTAGGACATGCAATATTATGTGCTAAGTCATTTATTGAAGATGAACCATTTGCAGTTTTATTAGGTGATGATTTAGTAGTTTCTCAAAAGCCTGCTTTAGGTCAATTAATTGATGCTTATAATCAAACCGGTTCTTCTATTTTAGGTATTCAAAAAGTTCCTCATGATCAAACATATAAATATGGAATTATTAAACCAACAAGTAATGACCACGATGGTAAATTAATTCAAGTAGCTGATTTTGTTGAAAAGCCAAAAGTTGAATTAGCTCCTTCTGATTATGCAGTATTAGGAAGATATGTATTAACTCCTGATATTTTTGAAGCTTTAATTAATACAAAACCAGGTGTTGGTGGAGAAATTCAATTAACTGATGCTATTAAAGCCACAATGAATAACAATAAATTATACGCTTATAATTTTGAAGGAAATAGATACGATATAGGTGATAAGTTTGGATATATGAAAGCAAGTATTGATTTTGCTTTGAAGAATCCAGAAACCAGTGATAAAGTTAAAAATTATATTTTAGAATTAGCTGGTAAATTAAAATAATATATCAATTAAGGGGATTAAATATGTTGTTAAAAGACTATTTAATCTTTTTTGATGCCTTAATTTGCCTTTAAAACCTGCAAAAAATTGTATATTTATTTTAAAATTTATGCCTAAATATGCTTTTCTTGTACAATAAAACATGAAAGAAGGACTAAGAAAATGGAAAATAAATGGATTTTAAAATATGGTGATAAAGAAACTGAATATACAAATTTTGATGAAGCGAGAAAAGAATTTAGAAGATTAATTATTAATTCTATAAATAATGAATGTTTTTATGCTGGTGTTCCATTTTCATTAGGAGCTTATTTTAGTGGTAAATATAATTCAAATTCCATTAGCGATGAAGAAATTGTTATTGAATCTCGTACTACTATGTTATTAAATACACTTTGTTATGAAAATTATGAAGATGCTAAAAATTGTGCTTTAGATGTTATAAATAAAGATTATTTTTATGAAGATGAAGATGAATTTTATAATCTTTTTAAGATATCAATTAAAAAAAGTGATAATTATATTCAAGTTTATATAAAAGATGATAATACAGGTGATTATTTATTTACTAATGCATTCAATTTAGATAATAGGTATGGAAAATATGTATTCCATTATAAAGAATTAATTTCTACTAAGAGTAACCTAGGAGATTTAGGAGATACTATATATTCGGATATTGAGTTAAAAAGTGTATATTACGATTTATATAAAGAGAAGATATATAAAATATCACAAGATATAGATCTACTAAGAATAAATAAGAATAAATGAATTGATACTAATTAAAATATTACTA
Organism: uncultured Treponema sp.; assembly: GCA_963633325.1. Taxonomy (GTDB): domain Bacteria; phylum Bacillota_I; class Bacilli_A; order Acholeplasmatales; family Anaeroplasmataceae; genus JAEELC01. The sequence goes on along the minus strand of CAVGYR010000237.1, from coordinate 292 downwards.
ATGAAAAATCAAGTTTTTAAAAATATACAATTGACTTTTAACACATAACTTAAGGCTGATTTTATTTAAATAAAGTACTAGTTTTTTTCTTTTGAGATTATATAATGTTAAAAATCTACTAATAGTAGAGTTAAAAAATTCAACTAATATTAGGAATTTATGCCATGTAAAATAGAGACTTGTCAATAATTATGTGTAATCTTTTTAATAATGTTAACGCCTTTGTTTCTTAATCATATCTTCATCTTCTTCATAACCTACATCGATGTAGGTTATGAGCTATGAGGCTATC
>CAVGYR010000236.1:1729-2268 GCA_963633325.1 uncultured Treponema sp. | reverse complement strand
CTTATAAGGATTTGTGTCTTTATTCTTATAATAACTATTTATCATATTATTGTATATTTCAGATAATTGTTCATTTTTAACAGATACTATATTACTAGAAATATTTCCTTTTAAATAACCACTTTCATATAATAAATTCCTTACTCTATCTAATCTAAATTCTCTTCTTCTTGCAATTCTTCTAGCACCTCTTTTTTCTCTTCTTTCTTTAGCTCTACTATCTCCAGTTTTTTCTACCTCACCTGGAGTAAATATTCTACTTCCCACATCAATTATTTTATATGGATTAGAATTTTCATCTAATTCCAATAAGCCCCATCCAACTGATGATATACCTATATCTAATCCTAATATATATTTATTGTTATATTTTTTCATAAATTACCTCCATCTTTTCTATGTAGAAATTATATCATGTATATCTCTATTATGTAAATTATTAAAATAAATATAAAGATTATTAATATTTTGTTTTTGTTGTGCACCATTTAGTAATTATTTAAATAAAACTTCTATTATATTAATAAGATAGATAATAA
>CAVGYR010000236.1:0-1719 GCA_963633325.1 uncultured Treponema sp. | reverse complement strand
AAGCTATTCTAGATCCTTGAGATAAATCCCTTAATTCAGGTTTTACATACAACAATCGCATTTTTCTTACCTCCTAATTCTTGTCGCATATTATTTAATTTGGTTCTATAATATTTAGTGGGTGCAGATATAACACTCACTAATTTTATTTCATAAAAAAAGTGACACAATGACCCAAATCTTTGATAAAATAAAATTAATAAACAAAAAAACAAAGAAAGAAGGTTTTAATTATGTCACAAGAATATTGTATACTAAATTTACTAAATATAGAAGACCCTAACATAAAATTAACAAAAGATTTTTATAAAGTAGAAAATTTTAATGGAATAAAATATAAGGTTATTGAAGCTACCTTATCTTATAACCCTAAGTTTTGTCATAGGTGTGGTTGCGTTTTTAACAATAAACAAACCTATGAGAAAAATGGTTTTAAGACGTCTGATATTTTGATGTTGGATGTCTGTAACCAAGGCTGCATACTTAGACTCAAAAAGCAAAGATTCTTATGTCACTCATGTAATAAAAAATTCTTTGCTAAAACTAAACTGGTTAATGATGGGTGCTTTATTTCTAACCCTGTTAAATATGCTATTGCTTTAGAATTAAAAAACAAAATTTCTGAGGTTGATATTGCAAGTCGATACAGAGTTTCTCCTAATACCGTTGAAAGAATTATAGATTCTTATTATGATACTCAAAAACTATATAAGCATTCCCTTCCCGAAGTATTATCCTTCGATGAATTTAAATCAGTAAAATCAGCTGATGGAGCAATGAGCTTTCACATGTGTAATGGAAAAACTGGTAAAACAATTGATATTGTTGAAGATAGAAAATTAAATAGTTTGATGAAATACTTTTCATACTATACTCACAAAGCTAGGAGTAATGTTAAATTAATCGTTATTGATATGTATTCTCCATATATTTCTTTGATTAAAAAAATGTTCCCCAATGCTGAAATTATCATTGATAAATTTCACTTAACCAACCTAGTTTCAACAGCTTTAAATAAAACTAGAATCAATGTCATGAAGAATGACAAAAAAAATTATAACAAATTAAAAAGATATTGGAAATTATTATTAAAGCAACAAGAAGAATTAAATAATTCTAAGTGGAAACGTTGGTGGTGTTTTGATGAATTAATGACCCAATCTGATGTTGTTAATCACTTAATAAATATAACTCCTCAACTTAGAGAAACATATGAAATGTACCAAAGTGTTCTATATTCATTAAAAAATAATGATTATAAACGATTAGAAATAACTTTAAATTACAAAAGCAACAAATTATCAAGCTATATGAAAACTGCTGTTCAAACTTTAAAGAAATATTTACCTCACATTAAAAATACATTATCCAACCCATATAGCAATGGTTTTGTAGAAGGAAATAACAATTTTATAAAAGTATTAAAAAGAATTGCCTTTGGCTTTAGATCGTTTAGAAGATTTAAGGCAAGAATCATGATATGTAAAAATTTATTACGCATGAAAAAAGCCAACACATATTAGCATTGACTTATTCAAATTTTCTTATCAAGATTTGGGACACACCCACTATTTGACAAAGAGCCATAATATATAGTCGGTTGTATTTCTTATTGATTTATCTTTTTATAAAAACCATCTATCTAAATAAACTGTAATTTGTAAATTAAAAATATAAATAAGTTATATTTTGTAAATTAAGCCTCACCCTATAGAATAT
>CAVGYR010000235.1:0-2289 GCA_963633325.1 uncultured Treponema sp. | reverse complement strand
AATTGATAAAGCATTAGAACCAATAAGCGAAGATATTATAAAACATATACATTTATTACTTAAACAAGGAACAATGGATTCATCACTTGACTGGTTTGCTATAGGAGATTATAAAAAACGTGCAAATATTGTAGGAGGAAGAGAAACATGTAAGCCATCGGATGTGGCTAGAACCATGGATAAACTCCTAAATGATTATAATTCAAAGAAAAATATTACAATTGAAGATATTATCGACTTTCATGCAGACTTTGAATGTATTCATCCGTTTCAAGATGGAAATGGTAGAGTAGGAAGATTAATTGCACTTAAAGAATGTCTTAGATTTAATATTATTCCTTTTATAATAGAAGATTCTAAAAAGTATTTTTATTATAGTGGACTAGCAAATTATAACGAGGAAAAAGGATATCTTATAGATACTTGTCTAGATGGACAAGATACATTTAGAAGACTATTAGCTCTTCTTGATATTGAAGAATAAAATAATAGATATTTACTAATAGTGTGGAACAAAATAATTAAATGTTCTACACTTTATTAACTTAAGGAAAAGTACAAGTATCATAAAGGGTAGTCTTAATATTGATTTTATTTAGAAAATGCAAGTGATTACTATTTAAAGAAGTAAAATTTATGTATTTTAAAAGAAAGATATATAAATGCTATGTTTAATTAAGATATTGACTATTGCCCAAATTTTAATTTATTCGCCTAATATTTATAAAATTGAGCGATTAATCGCTCAACCATATTGAGAATCGCCCAAATTTGATATATAATTGGACTAATAATTAGGAGACTAAACGAATGAGAAAATTTGATTATAATAAATTAAAGGATATAAAGTGGGATAACGAGGTGCTAGGGCTAGTCGCTAAAATACATGAATATAAAGGGAAGCAAATATTATTCTTAAAGCAAAAACCAGTAACACTTGAGAAACTTGTTGAGATAGCTAAAATTCAAAGCACAGAATCATCAAATAAAATAGAAGGTATTGTAACTACCGCAACTCGTATTAAGCAATTATGTGATCAAAAGGCAACTCCTAGAAATAGAGATGAAGAAGAAATTTCCGGGTATCGTGATGCACTAAATTTAATTCATGAAAGTTACGAGTATATTCCATTAAAAACTTCATATATTTTGCAATTACATCAAGTATTATATCGTTATTCTCAAAGGGGGATCGGCGGTAGATTTAAGAATTCACAAAACTATATTGCAGAAACTAAAGAAAACGGTGAACAAGTCGTGCGTTTTATGCCACTTGATCCATTTGAAACACCTATGTCTATAGAAGCTATATGTGAGAGTTTTAATCGTGAAATGGATTCATGTGAAATTGACCAACTTATTCTTATTCCTGTATTTATTAACGACTTCTTGTGTATTCATCCGTTTAATGATGGCAACGGAAGAATGTCGAGATTACTAACAACTTTACTTCTATATAGAGCAGGTTATGTTGTAGGTAAATATGTGAGCCTTGAGAGTAAAATTGAAAAAACAAAAGCAAGTTATTATGAAGCGCTTGAAAAAAGTGATATGAATTGGAACAACGCAGAAAATGATATAACTCCATTCATTAAATATATGCTAGGAACGATATTAGCTGCTTATAGAGATTTTGAGGAAAGAGTAACTTTAGTAGAAGGCAAAACTTCTGCAATTGATTTAGTAAGAAATGCTGTAAACAATACTATCGGTAAGTTTACTAAAAGTGACATAATGGAACTGGTTCCTTCTATAGGCAAAACATCTATTGAAAACTCTTTGAAAGTTTTGATTGACGAAGGTGTAATCAAAAGAGAAGGTAAAGGAAAATCAACGTTCTATTTTAGAATTAATTAAACTTAAATATATAAGGAAATAAGTTTGTTTAATAATATTTAAAATGTTTTTAGAATATCATTAAATCATCATGTAATTGCATGAGGCAGTTGAGCATATTGCATTAGTTAAAATGTGTACCTTCAAAATGAGAATACGATACATTTCTAGAGAAAATGATTAAGTTTTTGGATTTAGTAAGGCATAATCGTACAACAATTTAAATTGGAGCAATAATATGATTTATTTAAAGATATATAGCAGTTAATTTGCAATAAAATAAAGAAATATAGAATTCTTAGTTTTTATCATTATACTTATTCTTAATTTTGGATTATAGTTTGTTAAAATTTATTGCTCACTTTCTTGCTCACTTTCTTGCTCACTTTCTTGCTCACTTTTGCAATTTGTGGTAAAATTTAGGCATAGAGGATTAATAGAATGGACAAAGAG
>CAVGYR010000234.1:0-2290 GCA_963633325.1 uncultured Treponema sp. | reverse complement strand
TCTCATATTTGACACTTTTTTAAGTAAAAAAACTCCTTACCCCTTATTTTTCAAGGGTTTAGAGAGTTTTTTTCTTTTTCTAAAAATGCGTAAGTTTTTATCTTTTTGTTGTTGAAAAAATTTTTTTTAAATTTTTTTCATTTATAACTTCATAATCAGTTCTAAAATTGTATACTTCATGTAATTTATCTGTTAAATTTGTTCGTGTATAATTAGGACTATAATATCCTGCGTTTTCTAATTTAAGATCCATAGCCTTTAATGTGTCTATTATTTCATATGCTGTATACTCATTATTTAATTTTTTTTCAAGATATCTGAATATTAATAATGCAAGAAAACAAGTTAAAAAATGTGCTTTAATTCTGTCATCTCTTGATAAATAAACAGGTCTAGATTTAAATTCGCTTTTCATGATTCTAAAGCTTTCTTCTATCTCCCATCTGTTGTGATTTGTTTTTATAATAGAGTTTACATCGTCTTCTAAATTTGTACATACAGCATATAGACCATCATATTTTGATTCTTCAGTAATTTTTTCTTCGTTAATATTGTAGTGATTTTCTTCTGCGACTTCTCCTTGTGATGTTGTAGCTATTGTTTCAATAAAACGTTTGTAATCGTTTTGTTTTGCTTTTCCTATTTTTTTAGGATTACTTTCTATAAGTTTTCTTGCTCTATCTAGTTGTTTTTCTCTAATATTTTTTTGATATTCTTGATATTTTACAGAGTAGGTAACAATTAATCTTTGTTCAAGTCCATCTTCTTTGATCCATCTTTCTTTATAAAACGTTTTGTCTTTATATTTACTGATTAAATTTTCATCTTCTCTCAATTTCGAAATATTGTATTTTTTATCATTTCCAAATAGTTTCCAACCTTTTTTTAAATCAAGACACCAATCTTTTAAAGGACCTTTTAATTTTTTTATTGATTGTGTTGTAATAAAACCTCTTGAATTAATATTATTAAATTTTCTGTTTGCATTTGATGCAAGACCTGCATCAGTGCAAACAACAAATTTTGATGTTTTAAAATCTTTTATAATTTTTTTCTCTAGAGGTTTTAAAGTTGTTTGTTCATTGGTGTTTCCTGGCGTTATATCAAAAGCAAGTGGCAATCCATCTCCATCCATAAATAATCCCATTTGAACGATTGGATTAGGTCTATTTTCTTTTGATTTTCCGTATTGCTTAAGCCCATCTTCTTCCTCAATTTCAAAAAAGAAATTAGTGCAGTCATAATATAAAACTTTATTATTTCTTTTAATATATTTTTCACTATTTTTATAAACCTCAGATTGAATAAAATCCATTTCTTTAGCTATTACTTCTAATGCTCTGATTATGTGTTGATATTCAAAATTAGGTTTTTCAATAAATTTTTTTGATAGTTCAAGTGTTTTTAATTTTGAACTAGGGTATATTATTCTTGAATAAATTAATGTTGATAATATAGAATTAAGCTCAAATTTAAATTGATATTTATTTGTAATCTCATTACATATGGAATCTAATTTTAAACTGTAATAAATTTTTTGAAGAAACAAATAACCAACGTTGTATGAATTAATTTTATCTAAGTCAATCAATCTGTTTTCATATTTTTTGATTATTACTGGTAATTCCTTATTCTTATTCTCTTTATTTAATTTTTCAACATATTTTTTAAGCCATACAATTGGATCTTCGTCACCAGCACGTAGTTTTAATTTTTCATAATTACCAATATTTTCATATACTTGAGTTGTTCTTTTTCCGTTTTTTATAATATCTTGTATGATGGAATAATGTTCATAATTTTTGGATTTAGTTTTATTGATACGCATTGCATCACCTACCTTATAAAGTAATTATACACCTTACGAGCAACTTACGCAAGTAAAAATGAAAAAAATTGACAAAAAAATTCAATAAATTCAATACTTTGCCAGAATTTTTCTCTTAAAAAGTGTCAAAAACCCGAATACGAAAAAATGATAGATGAAAAAGAATATGATAAAGATTTAATAAAAGAAGCTATAGTATATGAAGATATTTCAAAACAACCAGCAAGAATAAAGTGTGCGACACTTACATGGAATGGACTTTATAAAAAATTAAAAGAAATAGAAAATAAAAGTAATATTTAACAAAAAAATAAAATCCTAAATTAGGGTTTTATTTTTTACTAATTAAGTGTAAAGAAGAATAAAAATAACTAAAACATATAAAATCATGATAAATTATGATATAATCTCATATTTGACACTTTTTTAAGTAAAAAAACTCCTTACCCCTTATTTTTCAAG
>CAVGYR010000233.1:0-2326 GCA_963633325.1 uncultured Treponema sp. | reverse complement strand
CATTATGGTTTATTTCATTTTTATTTTCTTTTTCAATGTAATATTCTTTTAATTCTTTTTCTAATTCTTCTATTGTTAAATTGCCTTTTACTTCTTCTTCTAATAATTTTTCTAAGTATTTAGAAGGTTTTAAATTATCTACTTTTTGAAGACCAATAGCCATATCCCATTGTAACTGTTTTACATAATTCTTAGATTTATATTTTTCTTCATATTCATTAACACTTGAATCTAAATCTTTTTCAGTCATAATTTTAACCTCCTAATTAAAGTATATAATAAACTTTTCTATTTTTCTTAAGCTCATCAAAATAGAAATTTAGCCTTAACTTCTAACTATTTTGAATTAATTTCTTCAATTTATTTATTTGTCTGTTTAATAAAATGCATAGTTTATTAATTCTTTTATCTGAATATCCTGTTATATCTTGGTACTCATGTAATAAGTTATCAAACCATTCGGGAATACCTTCTAATTTAGTTACATCAATTCTTTTTATATCTTTTACGATTTTAATAATTTCATCAAATGTTTTAACTTCATAAAATAGTTTGCCTTCACTGGTAATGTGCATTTCTTCGTCATCATAATACTCAATATTTAAACTTTGGCCATTATCAAATATTGGAGCTACATCCAGCCATTTTAAAGTGTTAACATCTCTTATTATTCCAAAATTATTAAGATGTCTATCCTCATTCATAATTAAAAAATCTAAAATATACATATTTTCTATTTTTTCTCTTGCATCTTTAATTCCTTCAGATTCAAGTTTTTTAATATATTCTTCATAGTCCTTTATACTATTATGTTTTTTCATATCATTTCTTATTTGATTACAAGTAATTAGTTCTGTATCTTTTGTTATGAAACAAGGACATTTTGATACAACCATATCTTTATAAGTATCTAGTGTGTATTCTACATGATAAAAACCCAACCTTTTACATATTTCACTTGCTAGTACTTCATTAAATGGTTGCAATGTTTCATTCTTATATCCACCTTTTAATAAATATCTTGTATCATCTTCAATAATCCAAGCTTTTTTTAACATACCATCTGTAGTATTATTAGGCGTTTTTAATGATGTTGCATTATGAATCATCTTACTGTTTTTAGAAAGTGATGCTTCCATAAACTCAGCGTAATCAAAGCTATTATCAAAGAAATTAATATCTTCGTAGTTAATATTAGATTCTTCTGGCTTTAACCAGTATTGATCAGATAAAGAAAGTCCAAGTGCTTTATCTAGAAGTTCGCATGGAGCATTAACATTAAGTCTATGTAGTAATAAGTCTAACTTATCTCTCCAAGATGGTATTCCCCTTCCTTTAAACCATTCACTTAAATTAGTCCTTAAAGAAGTATCATTAACATCTTCACTTTTATAAAAACTTTTTAATATATATGGTGCATAATCAATATTGTAAATTTTATAAATACTTGTAAATACTCCTGTTGCAGAATCATATTCTGTTAACATTACCTCTTTATTTTTATTCATTAAAATACATTTCATAGGAATCGCTCTCCTCTCTTATGTATTATTATAACATTTTTTTATTATTGCCTTAATTTCTGTTGGAATATAATAAGAATAATGTTCTCCATTATCATATATGAAGACAAATAAATTTTCTATATCTTGTTCATATGCTGACATCCATTCTGAATTCTCATTTTCAAGTAACCTTAGAAAATAAGCCTGGGTAAACTTATCGTCTTTTGAAATATCTAAACATGTTTCGAACTCTTCAATAATATAGTCTTTTAATTCATTTACATTTTTTAGTTCATATTCTTTTAATTTTTTATTTACTATCTTTTTATCTAATAACTTTAATGATGATAATAAATCTAATTTTTCTTTTTTTATTAAATACTTCTCATACCTCATACATATACTCCTCCTTCAGATATCTTTCTATTGATTGTTTAGCTAACTCTTCTCCAACTTTAGTTAATGTAGCTGATTTGTTTTTCAATTATGTCATAATCTTCCGTATATTACGTCTTATTTGTTTGAATATTTTTTTGTTTTAATGTTAATTTATTCTGAAAAAATAATTTATTCATAGTTTTTTTGTTTTTATCATATTTCGGTAAATTTTATAACACTCTCACTTTCTGACTATATTCTATCATTTTAATGATTAAAAATAAAGGTGTTTTTATTATATTTGGTATTTTATACCTTTTGGTGTTAGAAATAGTCGGTTTTTATATAGTAAAAAAACTATTTTCTAGTCCCTTGGTATTTTTCTCGGTTTTTGAAATAGAATACTTAGTAGTACCAGATTTGACATTTGTGTTGGATTGTGG
>CAVGYR010000232.1:0-2353 GCA_963633325.1 uncultured Treponema sp. | reverse complement strand
ACTACAAATGATAGTGTATATAGAACAGATAAATATGAATGGTTAGAAGTAAATGATGATGGAACGACAACGCCAACATCAGGAACTGCGAAATATAATACAAGTTATGCGATTAAATTCCAAATGCAACAAGATGTGGCTAGTTTCTGGGTATTTTCAGAAAGTCTAAAACCATATAATGTAATAATTCAATATGGTGATGTTACGGTTCAAGCAAAAGAGGTATCAGTAGATTCAGATGGTACTTTAACTGTTATTAGTCAACCAATCAAAACAGACTTAGCAACAATCACAAGTTTTGATACAGATTCAATTACTGTACATAAAGGAATGTCAAAAGAAGAGTTAATTGCAGAACTTCCAACATATGCGACTGGTAATTCAAATGAAGTTGTAAGCTATGATTCAGATAACAATCCAATTTATAAAAAACAAATATATACAGTAAATAAAGAGGAAATCACAACTGAACTTGATGGTTTACTAGATGAAAACGGTAAAGTTGTTAGACCTGATAATGAAACAGGTACAGCTCAAGTAACTTTACCAGTTACAACAAGAGAAGACTTAAAGATAGGTGAGAATGTTACTTATCAAGTAAATGTAACTGTGTCTAATGAGGAAGAAAATATTACAAGTATTCAAGAAACTTCAATTAGTGTTCCAGTTGGTGTAACAGTAGATGAATTTAAAACTTATCTACCTTCTACTACTACAGTAGAAACAAGCTATGGTTATACAAAAGAAATCAATGTAAACAAAGATTCATTAGATGAACAATTAAATGAACATTTAGATGAAAATGGAAAACTTGTAAAAGGTAATACTGGTGAATATTCTTTTGAGATAAATTTAGATGTAGTGACTGATGAAAATCTAACAAATACAGATAATAAACAAATGAAAGTTACTGTAAATGTAATCAATCCTAATGAAGTTTCTGCACCAACATTAAGCTTAAGTACTGGTACATATAGAAAATGTAATAATGAATTAAAAGAAGATGGTTCCTTAGATGTAAATGCATATTTTAAAGATACAGATGCTTTAAAAGGAGATACGATTCATTACACCATAGATAATGGCACAGAACAAACTTGTTCACTAAATGAAAGTACTACAAGTTGTACAATTAATTTAAGTGGTGAACCAGACAAAAAAATTACACACACATTGGATGTATGGGCAACAAAAGCAGATACAAAATCAGATACTGGCGAAACAATTGAATATACAGCTTCGTCTCATGTTACTGGAACATATACTTTAGATACTAGAACGATAGATACACCTGAATTAGACAAAGAAAGTGGATTCTATTTAGGAAGTACTTTAAAGGTGAAGATTACAAATCAAAAAGATAATGTATCTTATCATTATTCTATTAAACAAGAAGAAAAAGAATATTGTGTAGAAAATGGAAATTATGATGTAGTTAATGGAATTATTTTGCATGCAAGATACCAACAAAATATTGAGTTAACAGTATGGGGCGAATTTGATGGAGTAACTTCAAAAGAAAAATATGTATTATGTACATTATTCGGTGGCGATGTTACAACACAGAAAATAACAATCAATTGTTCTGATACTGCACTTTATTCAAGTGATGAAAAACATTGGTCAGACACAATAGAATATAGTTATGATGATAAAACGACAGTAACGATTACTGCACCTTCATATGAAAATAAAGTGTTTGAAAAATGGACAGATAAAGATGGTAATACGCTTTCTACAAATCTATGGTATACATACGAGAATCTAAAAGAAGATAAAAAAATTTATGCTGTATACAATCCAGTAATTACAGAGATTAACTTTGAGATTCCTTATCCTGTAGGTGGTGAAATGCTGCCTACATTAGGAGAAAACAGTATTACCGCAACAATTGGTACAGAGACTGGTAAAGATATTACTGGGTATTTTGATTTAGCAAATGCTAGTTGGTTACCTACTCCAAAAGAAGATAGTGAAGGAAACAAAGTAGCAGATTATGATACAGGTTATACATTAAAGTTACCAATTAATATGAATCAAAGTACTGATGTGAAATATGTATTAGCGAACAATATTAAAGTTACTGTTAATGGTAAAACAGAAGTTGTGGTAAGTGTAGATGAAAAAGAATCAGTTGCTTATTTAACATTCCCTAAGACTAATAGTGAAACATTTGACTTAAATCGTATTATTTCACCTGAATCTATAAGTATTTCTTATCTTGACGCATATAACGCTGCGATTAAACAAGAAAAAGAAGATCAAAAAGAAATATCTGGGGATGAGAAACACGATAACAAGTGGACGATGTTACCAAAATCTGTGCAATTAGAGCTAGATACAGCTAGTAAAT
>CAVGYR010000231.1:0-2369 GCA_963633325.1 uncultured Treponema sp. | reverse complement strand
CTTTAATCTTTTTAGTTCTGGCTCTGTCAAAAATCCTTTTTTACCAATATTGTCTTCTATGATAGCTAAAGAATATTTTATAGAATTTTGTTCTAAATATTCTATAGCAGGTTTTATTGATTTTAAACCGTCATCAAACATAATCATAATATTATTTCCAGTTGTAGCATTTATAAATTCGTCAAAATGGCAAAAGTTGAATTTTTTTCTTTTTAAATACTTTAATTGCATTAAGAACATATTCATTGGAACTTCCATAAATTTATCTGAATTGCCAATTCCGTGATATACAGTAATAATTCTCTTCATTATTTTTTCACCAACTTTTCTATAGCTACATTTATGTCGTATTTTTCTATAATGAATTTTTGTTGATTCATAATTATATTTTTTAATGAATGTGTATCTAATTTATTTATTTGTTCTATTTGCCTAGCCAGTTCCTCAGGAGTATTTCCTAAGAATACAAACTTCTTTATGTCTTCTTCTACACCTTCAATTCCTAAGCTATTTGATACAATTGGTAATCCTACACTTGCTGCCTGTAAAATTTTATTTTTAACACCTGAACCTGCTATAATAGGACATATATACATATCATATTTTTGAAGTTCTTTTTTCATGTCGTCAACATAACCAACGAAATGAACATTATTTGATTCTAAACTTTTTAGTTCTTCTGAACAGTTTTTTCCTACAAAAGACACACTATAATTAAAACCAAGTAATGGCATTATTTTCTCAACGATATAGTGGACTGCAAGAATATTTGGTTCATAATCCATCATTCCCGAAAAAACAATTTTAGTTCTCTTATTTTTTGCCTTAGGTGATACATTTTCATTTATCCATTTTTCAGTATCTATTGAATTATTTATTACTACCATATTATTCAAATCAATATTCCATTTATCTATAAGATATTTTTTATCTTCTTCTGAACAAATAATTGTATTATATTTCTTAATAATTGAGGTTTCATAAATTTTGTGTTTTATATATTCCTCTTCACTTATTATCTTTTTTATGCCTTTACTTTGCTTTCTTATCCTATCATAATACTTTGTTAGACTATCAGTAATATCAATATATACTTTAGATTTATCAAAGTATTTACCATACTGTGCCATTCTTAATCTTTTAACATAAATCATATCATAATCTGTTTTTGATTTTTTTAAATATTTATGCAATTTTTTATTGTACACATATAGGGTTCTTAAAGTATACGGAGAAAGTATTCCAATAAAGCAATTTATTAAAGAAATAATCTTTGTTTGCTTAAATAAAATAACTTTGTCCACCATTTGTTTTGTTTCTTCTAAATATACCAAGTCTTTTTTAGACGAGTATAATGATATCAAAGTAATATTACATCCCTTATTTTTTAAAGCTTTAATAATATTTTTACTTCTTACTCTTGAAAAATCATTTGGTAAAGACGGTGCTATATAAAGTATCTCCATAAACATTTTCCTCCTCGTATTTTTCTTTGAAAATTTGATAGTTACGCTCACCAAGTTTTTTTAATCTTGGTGGATTTGATAATAACTTTTGTATTGAATTTATTATTTCTGCATCATCATCAACTATAAAAGTCCCTTTAACACTTGGTAATCCTTCAGCACCTAATTTGGTACTAACAACCGTTTTACTATGTGACCAATATTCCAATATTTTAATTCTTGTTCCACTACCAAAATATACAGGAACTACACAAATCCAAGATTCATCAATAAGTTTATTTTTTAATTTTTCCTCTGCATTTTCATATATTTTAATATTCATTTTACCGTCGTATTCTTTTATATCAGAATTTATAGCTGATCCCACAATGTTAAATTTAATAGATGGGTTGTTTAAATATAATTTTGTATAAATATTCTTAATAAAGTGTATTAGTCCATGTTTATTTGGTTTCCAAGATAAACTACCAACGAATATTAAAGTAGGACTATTACTATATTTAGCTAAATCATTTCTCATATTTGCATAGGTATTATTTACAACAAATGATTTTTTCTTTATTTTTTTTGAACAAGAAAAAGCTTTCAAATCTCGTTCACTGACAAAGAAATTGCTTTTAGATTCACTTAAAGCTTGAATTTCTACATTTTTCATAAGTCTTGATTCTCTTTTCAACATTATGTTCATTGGAAATGTTTCGTACTCTGATGTTCTTTTAATTAATTCATATTCAACATTGTGATCATCAAAATAGAATGGAATATTATTAATATGCTTTTTGTATTGTACTGTTGCAATTTCGGCAAAGAAAACAAAATCATATTGATTATCTGTACATAATTGATTTATTTTATTTGCAATTTCCTTATTATAGTATTGCAGATTTATAATTGGTTCTTTAC
>CAVGYR010000230.1:0-2372 GCA_963633325.1 uncultured Treponema sp. | reverse complement strand
AGGCGAATTAAGTGAACTTATTTCTAGTTATCTTAATCTTTCTAATTTTTCTTTAGGACTTGAATTAAATAAAGGAAATAATTGTGACACTTTATACAATTTTGCATTAAATAACAATATTAAAGTTTATCCTTTAAGTAAGACTTTATATAATGAAGAAAATGATAGAATTTTATATGAAACTATATGTAAAATTGGGGACAATAAAATAAGCAATGGGAATTATTCTTATTATTCGTTAGTTGAATTAAAAACTATATTTAATAATTATAAGATTGTTCTTGAAAATCTCAATGTGTTCGAATCGATGTTTGAAACTTATGACTTAAAAGCTAAAATATCTGTACCTCATTATAAAAATAATTTAAATATGTCTAGTAAAGACTATTTATCATATTTATGCAATAAAGGCTTAAATAAGAGGCTTTCTAATCAAAATGTTGATAAATCGGTTTATAATAATCGTTTAGATATGGAACTAAATGTTATTAATAAAATGGGATTTGATGATTACTTTTTAATCGTTTGGGATTATGTTTTATATACAAAAAAGAATGATGTATTAGTTGGACCAGGAAGAGGTAGCGCATGCTCATCTTTAGTCGCTTATTCTCTTGGAATAACTAATGTTGACCCGTTAAAATACAATCTTTTATTTGAAAGATTTTTAAATATCGAACGTGTAACAATGCCTGATATTGATATCGATTTTCCTGATGACAAAAGAAATTTTGTGCTTGAATATGTTAAAAATAAATATGGTGAAAAGTATGTAGCTTCAATTACTGCATTTTCAACTATCCAAAAAAAATCAATTATTCGTGATTTGGGTAAACTATTAAATATAGATAGTCAAAAGATAAAAGTAATTTCTAATTCACTGTCAAATACTGATATAGATTCTTTATTAACTGAATATAAAAATGACGAAGAAATATATAATTATTTATCATTAGCTAAACGTCTTGAAGGATACCCTAAAACTTTATCGACTCATGCGTCTGGTATAATAATTTCTGAAGAACCACTAACAAATTATGTTGCCCTTTCTAAAGGCTCTTTGAATCTATATCAAACTCAATTTGAAAGTGATGATTTAGCTAAAATAGGGCTATTAAAAATGGACTTTCTTGTTCTTAGAAATTTAACTCTTATTGCAAATACTATAAATTATATACCGGTTCTTGATAATATAAATTTGATAAATATTCCACTAAACGACAAAAAAACTTTCGATATGTTGTCTAAAGCTGATACCATGTTAATATTCCAACTTGAAAGTGATGGTATAAGAAAAGTTATAAGACAAATGAAGCCATCAAATATTAATGATATTATTGCGCTTTTAGCGCTATACCGCCCTGGTCCTATGGATCAAATTGAAAACTACATTAATAGAAAGAATGGGACTAAATTTAGCTATATAAGCCCAGATTTAGCACCTATTTTAAAAGATACATACGGAATTATCGTTTACCAAGAACAAATTATGCAAATTGCGCATAGTTTTGCGGGACTTTCACTTGGTGAAGCCGATATTTTAAGGCGTGCTGTTTCAAAGAAAAAAGAAGAAGTACTTATTAAAGAACGAGAGAACTTTGTTAGTCATGCATTAAAAAAAGGATATTCAAAAGAAATATCTAATGCAATATATGATGATATAGTAAAGTTTGCGGAATACGGTTTTAATAAAGCCCATGCAGTCGGATATGCAATATTATCATACCAAATGGCCTATTTGAAGGCGAATTATTTGTCTGAATTCATGACTTCAGCCCTAAATCTTGTAGGCGCAAAGTCAGAAATCAAGAAATATATTAAATACTTGAAGATGAAACAAGTTAAGTTATTAAGTCCTGATATTAATAAATCATCTTTAGAATTTGAATTAACAAGTGATGGTATTAGAATTCCCCTAACTGAAATAAATTATATATCTAAACAAAAAGTAAAAGAAATTATTGATAATAGAGGCGAAGGTTACTTAAGTTTAAATGATTTCAAAAACAAAAATAATTTAAGTGAAGAAGAATTGAATGCATTAATTTTTACAAACGCATTTTCTTCGTTTAATACAAATAAGCGTAATTTATTTAACAATAAAAAAGTTTATAATTATTTAGATGATATAATTGAAGATGATACAGAGTTTGATTTTGATTTCTTGCAAGAAAAGGAATTGTATTATTTAGGATATAATATTGTATACGATTTGTTTAATGATATATCTGATTTATATAAAAATTATAAGTGCTCAAATATTAAGTCACAAGTAAAACAAAGAAATATAATAACGATTGTAGAATTTAGTGACATTAAAGAAATAACAACTAAAAAGGGAGATAAAATGTTAGTAGGTAATTTAACTGATT
>CAVGYR010000229.1:0-2382 GCA_963633325.1 uncultured Treponema sp. | reverse complement strand
TACCATTTGATTTAAGTAGAAATTGATTTCGTATGTTTAAATGTAATGATTTTTATATATGAATCATACATCATAAGTTAACAAATGCTTTTTATCTATTATTAAAAATCATTGTAATTTATAATTTATATTTTTAATCTAAATTATAAATATCATCTAATGTGATTAAATCATAATTATTATCATTAGTTATATTAAACCCACTTTTAGATATAAATCCTAGTTTTGCAGGATATATACTTGTATTTTTTAGTTGTTCTATCTTTTCATTAACCACTCTATCATCTATTTTAGAATTTGTATATTTAACCTCATACACAGTATAACCATCACTTGATTTTGTCACTAAATCAAATTGTCCATTTTTCTTTTGTTTAGGACAGTAATACCAATATGTACCTATATCTTCTAAATAAGGAGTAATAAGACCTTTTTTGTTTTTTCTAATTAAATATTCTTTAGAAATCTTTTCAAATGCTTTTGGCACAATTGTATTCATAAAATCATTAATAATATAATTTTCGTAAAATAAATCATCGCTGATAATACTTTTAATAGAAAGATTATGATAGATATACCTATAATAAAAACAAACTGCCCTATCAGTTATACGATAACCAGACTTCTTTTTATTATTTTTATCATTTATAGGATATACATAATTGATTAAATCCATTTTTTCTAATATTTCTAGTGTATCATATAAAGAAGTTGATGTTTTAATACCTGATTTAGAAAGTATATCCGAATAATGAAAAGCTCCCATTGCTATACTAGAAAATACAGAATATGCATTATTAACCTTAGTTAATTCTTCTTTTATATTTGATGTTACTTCACTTAATAAATGTGAAAATTGTCCACTTAATAATCTTATTATATTTTCCTTTACAGATAATTTATCACTAATTTGTCTATTATAATAAGGAACACCTCCAAATGCAGCATAAAGCATAACTTTATCTTCATTAGAAAAATTAGAATAAAATTTTTGTGATTCATAGTAATCCATTTCTTTAAGTATTAATGTTAATTCAAATCTTCTGTATAAAGGATTACTTTCACTTTGAATATCTTCCATAGTAGAAATACTACTACCTATTATGAAAAACTTCATTTTACTTTTATTTTGATATTCATCAATAATTCTTTGAATTTTAGAATCCAATCCATTAATTATTTTCCTAATATATGGATATTCATCAATTGCAAATAAAAGTTCATGATCTATAGCATATGTAAATAAGAATTCAATCGCATCAATAAAAGTATCAAATGATATATTTTTAATTCCCAAGGTATCTTTAATAACTCTAGTTAAATCTAAAATATTACTCATCTCATTTTCTTGATTACATTGATAAATAATAAAAGGTTTATTAGAATTCAAAAAGCAATGCTTTAAAAGCTCAGTTTTTCCAAGACGTCTTCTACCATAAATCAAACCAGAGCCAAACTCGTCCTTGCTAATAATATAATTTAAAGCCTCTTGTTCTTTTTCCCTACCATAAAATTTCATAGATATCACCTCAATAACATTTTATTTTTTTGTTGGAAAAAAGCAACAAGAAAAATTACAACAAAAATGCACTACATATATTTAAATAAAATCATGACACATTCATTGTTTTATATAAAAGATTTATTAAGAATTATAAAAAGTATTTTATAAATTATATTTCTAAAAGATGGCTTCTAAAAGAAATCAAACTTGAGATAAACTCATCCTTACAAATAATATAATTTAAAGTATCATATTCATTTTCAATACCTAATTATTCTTATTTTGTTGTTTTTAATATTTTTTGTTGAAAAAAAGCAACAAGAAAAATTAAGACAAAATATATCTTTCTAATAATGATACGTTTTGTCTCTTTTCAAATTTTCATATCTTTAATATCATTGTTATCTTTTACTTCCAAAAAATGATCACCATAGCCAAGATTATTCAAAATAGCAGCTATATCAATAAGTACTTCTTTAAGTTCAAATGCGGTCTATTTAAATTTATTAATTTTTGATTCATTACCTAAATTCATTTTTTCATCACTTTATTTAATTTATATCAAATATCACAAGAAATAAACTATATTTTTGACAAGAATATTTTTATTTCAATGTGGTGGAGCAAAGTTCTATTTTAATATCTTCCAATATCCATTTTTATTAGAACCAATTCTTTCAATATATCCTAATTTCTTTAATTTTGATAATGCATTATCTATTGATGTCTTTCCAAGATCACATAAGATTTCCAATTGTGGTTTTGTAACATTATTATTATTTCTAATTTCAGCGAGCACCTTAATTTGTGATTTAGTAAGAAATTTATCACCCACTTTATCACCCACTTTATCACCCACTTTATCACCCACTTTATCA
>CAVGYR010000228.1:0-2394 GCA_963633325.1 uncultured Treponema sp. | reverse complement strand
CAATGACATTAATATCTTCTTGGTCTAAACAATTAGAATTATCTTTAATTATTTTTGCAATCATATCATCATTATAAGTGATATTTTTTCCTTCTCTGATATCAAGCATTTTTAACATGTCTGATTTATCTAATACAATATAAATTATACGGGCAAGATCAAGTTTGCCTTTTTTCTTTAATTTATTCGCAAAATCAATTAAGACGTCAACTGAGCCTTTAGTTTCGTTATAAATATTAATATTTTTAACAATATCTTTAAGATAGAAATAGTCTTCACCTGTATAGAATGATAAATTGTCTACTACACTATTAAAGTCTAAGTTCTTAAAGGACTCAAGGGCTCTAAAATAATAATTAATCTTATTAGATAACATTTCTTCTAAGAATAAATCTACATTTAGATCAAGTAAAGGTTGAATTAAGTTCTTTAAAGCCTTAATTGTGTTAGTCTTTAAAATTGTATCATCTTCGATTTGAATGAAATTAGTACGACATCTAGTAATACCTACATATAATTGGTTATAGAATATTCTAGCTGCACGAGAATATGATAAGTTTTCGCTAAATATTCTCTCGTATTCTTGTGCTTTTGAAGTACACAACTTATAAACAACTACAAAATCATTTTCTCTACCCTTAGCCTCTGATACCGTGTAAACATCCTCAACTGGAACATTATATTTGTTTATAAATTCATCTTTCGATTTTGTATCGGATACAATATACATTATATTGTTATTTTTTGAAGCTGTAATTGATTCAATCATCTTATCGCCGATTTCTTTGTTTAATACTAAGTTACCACTTGTTTGAAATGAATAAGCTTTATTACTCTTTAGTGGCACATAATTTGATAAATCTTCAGTACCAAAAAGTTCCTTGCCCTTCTTTCTTAAAGCTTCTAACGTGCGACATATTGCGTCAGAATATCTATAAGTAGATGATAATATTTGTTTTTTATAATCATCAATTTGATTTACCATAAACAATGTTTCAATATTTTCATATTGAATAAATGTTGGGTTTATTGTTTGTTCAAAGTCTCCATATAAGTGTATTTTACCTGTTCCATTTTCGTTATAGTTTAAGCGAATTAATGCATGTATTTCTCGCTCTGTCATATCCTGAAATTCATCTATAATAATATTTTTATAAATACCCTTACTTAAGATAGTATCTAGATTTAGTGTTACAAGATAAGCTAAATCATTATCACAATATAAATTATTTTGAGATATGTATGATTCAAAAGCTTTACATGTTTCATATATTAAGCTAGCTTCATCACTAAAATTATCTCTTGTTTCGCCTCTATATCCTTCAATTAATGAAGTTTCGCGTAAAAATAGCGGATAATAATCTAAACATTTTTTGTTTTCTCTAACTGGATTTGCGAAATCATAATATTTGTTGAAGGCGTCAAACAAACTAGATTCTGCGCCTAAGACACCTAAAGATTTAAATGTTTCTTTATATTTTTTGCTAGATTCTTTATACCATGCGCTAAATGATTCTTCACTTGGTTCTTCAGTGTAGCTTACGTAATCATCTAAAACTTCTAAAAGTGTTTTAGTTTTTTGTTTGCCTAATTTGTATTCATCTTCTAAAAATTCTAATGTTTCTTTATCACTTACTTTGTTAATAATTTTACCTTTATAGATACCTCTATAGAATAAATAAGGATATTCAATGCCATAATTTGAAATCAACTTAGTCAAATTTAAAATACTTGTTTTGTTTAATCCTGTAAATCCTTCATTTTTCCATTTGATAAACGTATTTAACGAAACTAAATTGTAATTTAGTGTTTCTTCTTTTATTATTTTCTTACTTGAGCCTTTTGAATAGACGCCATTAATTAAATTATATCCTTTAATTTCAATATTAGATTCAGCTAATACATATAAGAAAAAATCACTTGTTGTATAAACATTTTTTGATAATTTTACTTTAGAATCATTTAAAATAATATCTATTTCGTAATCCACATAATCACATAAACGTGGGGAATATGTTATAAATGCGATATCTTTTAGACTATTTTTATTTAAATTATCTAAGTTGATATTATTAATATAAGAATGAATTGCGACATCCGTTTTACCTGTTCCTGCCGCACCTAAAACAACATTAGTGCCGTTGTAACTTGCAATTTCATTTTGAGTTTCATTTAAAACATATTCTCTTTTCCATTCGTGAACATTATTTAGAACATCTTTTATATCATTTATATCAGGAATGGTGTAATATTTAGTCAAATATAAAACTTTAAATTCTTCACCACTAAATAGGCGCCTGTTTATTGTAAAATATAAACTAAATGTATTACTTATATTATATGCATATAGATTATCATAAAGTTTTTCATAGTTTTTGATTTTCTCACTTGTCT
>CAVGYR010000227.1:0-2407 GCA_963633325.1 uncultured Treponema sp. | reverse complement strand
GTTTAATTCAAATTCTTAACAACCCATTTTGAGGGGTTAATCCCAAATTCAGGTTTTATTGGTTTCTAAAAACATAATTATGCTTTATTTTCAAAATAAATTCATAAATAATAGTATATATTTTATTCTAATACCCAAAATTGAAAAAAATTCATTTTTGAGAAGTGAAAAAAATCTTAAAATCAAAGATTATATTTATAAATTATCTTGAATAAACAATTTATAAAACGATTAATTTATATTCTTGGTTAGAAACTTTTTATTTGAGTGATTTTGATTTGTAAATCATCTCCAGAATCATAGTTTGCAAAACTAGCAGAAGGATTGTATTGAGAATAAATTACTAAGTAATTAGTCTTTGCATTCAAATCTTTTATAATTCTAGCGTTTGTACCTTCGCCACCATTATTATTTTTATCTTCATTTCTAGTAGGAAATCCAGAACGAGGATCTAAAATGTATAAATAGTTATCAAATTCACTTGTAGCATCAACTTGATATCTTCCTTTTGTTGGAATGAATAATCTTAATAAATGAGAATGATGTTCACCTACATATGAATACCATGTAAAATTTTCGTTATTTATTGCATAAATATTTTCAAACTTATCCATTTTTTCAGCTTTAAATTCTTTATCATAAAATGAATTTGTAATTATTAATCTTGTGGCACCAAATTTTTCATCATCAAATCCATTTAATACTAATTTATATTTAGTGGAAGAAGTGGCGTTTAATAAAATATATGGATTTGATCCACTTCCTTGATCATCACTATACGCTATTAAATTATTGTTAGAATCATATAATTTGGCTACCATATCAACCATACCCATAGTTTGAATGACTTTATATCCTGATCTTTTAAATGTTAAATTGAATGTTCTTGATTCATTTTTTCCTAAGCCAAATGCTTTTTCATATAATCTAGTATCACCAATATTCACATCTTCAGTTGAATTAATGATTTTTTGATCATTATAGTTAAATGAGATAGTTATAAAATAAGGAGTTAAAGCACCATCTTCTTGCGCGTTATACATCCAATTATTAGCTATTCCTTGTATTGTAGGGTAATCGTTATTTTGGGCATAATCATAACGATCTTCTAAATTAATCACTCGATTACTTGGAGATTTTAAATATCTAAAAGAATGAATTGAGTAGTATAAATCTTTGTCAGCGGTTGTTCCAGATTTCGGAAATTCTAATTCTCCGTATTCATTATTATTAGTTTTTATTGATTCATATACTGAAGAATTTAATATTATATCTTTATTTATTGGAGTATACACAGAATCTAATTCGGTATTAGTAAAAGCATATAAAAGTAATTCTGATGCTAATACATATCCCAATTTTGTAAAGACTGCATTAATTGACGCTACTTCTATGTCATATGATTTTGCTTTAGCTTTAGTTGTTGAATTGTTATTTTGATTTGAAATTAGTAATTTATTAATCGTTTTAATTAAAGAAGAAATTTTATCTTTTTCTATTTTGTCATTACATTTTGAAAGTTTATCCTCATAAAATTTTAGTTCTTTTTCTAATTCGTAATTAATATCAATATCTTCAGGATTAATAATATCTTCTTGGCTTTGATTAATTTGGGCTTTTAGTGTTTGAAA
This sequence comes from uncultured Treponema sp., assembly GCA_963633325.1. Classification (GTDB taxonomy): domain Bacteria; phylum Bacillota_I; class Bacilli_A; order Acholeplasmatales; family Anaeroplasmataceae; genus JAEELC01. Next base: position 776 of record CAVGYR010000227.1, on the reverse strand, counting down.
ACTTTCGATTGACTTTGCATTGATATTATTTGAAGCAATAGGTAAAAATGCATTTTGAATATTTATTATTGAAATTATAAGCATTGATAGAAAAGACTTTTTCATTATATTTAATCCTCCTGTTTTTGATTATTTTTTCCTTTTTTGCTTTTGATAATGATTTTAATTACGTATTTATATAAAACAAATATTAATAGATGTAAAAATGAAGGTACTAGAGTACATATAGAAATATAAGCTAAAAATAAATCATTAAATTCATTTGTACAAAAAAATATAACATTAAAAATTATTTGGATAAAAATTAATATCAAATCTATTTTGATTGTTAAGTTAAATTGACTTATTGTTTTTGTGCCATCAAAATCCTCATTCATTATTTTATTTAGCTTGTATGTAAGATAAATAGAATTAATAAAAAACAGTATTAAAATGATGAAATAAGTGAAATCTTCTGTGCAAATTAAAGGACTATATTGATTAATTGTTGCTTGGTCTAAATCTTGAGGTACACCTATTGTAAAAAGTGAAACAAAAAAAGCTGTCCAAATAGCAGAGTACATAAAAATTATAAAAAATATAATAGTAAATATAATTGTTGAAGCGATTGTTATATTCTTTTTCACTTAGAAGTAACCTCCTTATAATCTTATGCTAAGACAAAAAGAAGAATAAATCAAGCTAAAATATATTATTAATTGAAAAATGATATAAATAAAATGGAGAACTAGAATAAATTGGATAAATTAAAATATCTATTTTCATAAATTAGGTAA
>CAVGYR010000226.1:0-2368 GCA_963633325.1 uncultured Treponema sp. | reverse complement strand
CCGTAGTGATCTCTTAAGTCGATAAACATAACACCACCATGGTCTCTTATACCTAATACAAAACCAGCTAGTGTAACTTTTTTATCTAAATCTTTAATTGTTAGTTCTCCGCATGTGTTTGTTCTATATGTACTCATTTTTTATTTTCCTTTCTTTTATAGAGTTTAAAAAAACAGCAAATCATCCCGTAGGGACGAATAGCTGTTTATATCCGTGGTACCACCCAAATTACTATTTATTAAATAGTCACTTTACGAAACTCTAACGGGTTATCTTCCGTCTTAGCCTACTTTATTTAAATTTCGGTAAGAAGCTCCAAGGTGTTCTTTCATTAAACTATCTTACTGATATCTCACCATCATCAGCTCTCTTTTAAGAATCATTTAATTACTTTTCCTCTTCAACGCGAAAATATTAATTATATTTAAATTATACCATGTTTTTCTTGTTTTATAACAAAAAATTTAATTATTGACAGATTATCGTGAATTTTCATTTGGATTTCCGTTTTTTTATAAAAAACTGAAATAAGTCTTGTTATAATATATTTTATGTTTCCTTGTTATATAAGGAGGTATAAAAATGAAGAATTGGAAACATTTAACATTTGAACAAAGAAAAACAATTTCATCGGGTATATCACATGGATATAAATTAAAAGAAATTGGAGAAAACTTATTAGTTGATCCAACTAGCGTATCTAAGGAAGTAAAAAGAAATAGAATTGAAATTTCTATTGGATTAAAAAACAATTGCAAAAAAACTAAGAGATGGCCTTACGTTTGTACAGGTTGCAAAAATAGATATAATAATTGTCCTTATACTAAATATAAATATAACGCTTCTAAAGCACAGGAAAAAGCTGATACAAATTTAATTAATTCAAGAAGAGGAATAGATGTAGATGATGATGAATTTAAACGTTTAGATAAAATTATTAAAGACGGTGTAGATGATAATAAATCTATTTATCAAATTAAAATTGAAAATAATGATATTATTAAAAAAAGCATTTCTACTTTATATGGCTATATTAACAAAGGTTATTTAAAAACCAAAAGAATTGATTTACCGTATGCTGTTAAATTAAAAAAAAGAAAACATAATAAAAAGTATGAATATTCTGAAAATAATAAAATTGACAGAACTGGTCATACTTATCTTGATTATCTTGCTTTTCTACATAAGCATCCAGGAATCTACGTTTGGCAACTGGATTTTCTTGGTGCTATAAAAACAGATAACAATAATATTTTAACATTTATATTACCTATTTTGCAATTCACTTTATTAAATATTATTTATAAACCTGATTCCTCTAAAGTAGTTAAGTTCTTTGATAAATTAGAAGAACAAATAGGAATTAACACATTTAAAGAATTAATTCCTGTTATATTAACTGATAGAGATCCTAATTTTGCTGATATTGATGGGATTTGTTTTTCAAAAATAACTGGTGAAGAAAGATGTAAATTATTTTTCTGTGATCCATATGTATCAAATCAAAAACCTAATGTTGAAAACATGAATAAACAAATAAGATTGTTTTTTCCTAAAGGTAAATCTGTAGATAAATATTCAAAGGATGATATAAAAAACATCAATAAAACCATAATTAATAAACCTTTACGTTCTTTAGACGGAAATACACCTAAAGAAGCCTTTATTAAAGTGTTTGATGAAAACATATTCAACAATCTATTTTAATGTATTGTCAATGAAGAGTTATAAACTCATTCATCCAGTCAATTATTTATACAAATAAAGTAAGACTTTATTTGTTGTCAACAATATAAATTACACAGTACAAGGAAACAAGAAACTGAAATAAGTCTTAGAAACGGAAATAACCTCCGTATTTTCGTCGTGGAATAATTTATGTAATTATTAATTAAAATTCTTTCTTTTATATAGCTTATTTCCGTTTTATATTATAAAAACGGCATTAAATCTTAAAAAGAAAAAATCCCGTTAAAAAACGGAATTTAGTCTAAAAATTTACGTTAAATTAAATTATTTCTAAAAAAAGAACTAGTTTAGTTCTTCTTCTATTCTCATTAATTGATTATATTTGCATATCCTATCAGTTCTAGACATTGAACCTGTTTTTATTTGTCCTAAATCTAGTCCTACTGCTAAATCTGCAATAGTTGTATCCTCTGTTTCACCTGATCTGTGTGAAATAATTGTTTTATAACCATTTTCTTTAGCAAGTTTAATAGTTTCTAATGTTTCAGTTATAGTTCCTATTTGATTTACCTTTAATAAAATAGCATTACCAGCTTTTAAATCAATTCCCTTTTGTAAACATTCTTTATTTGTAACGAAAAGATCATCTCCAACTAATTGAATTTTATCACCTAATTCC
>CAVGYR010000225.1:0-2487 GCA_963633325.1 uncultured Treponema sp. | reverse complement strand
TAGAACATTTCTCTATTATCTGCAATTCTTTTATAATCTGTATGACCATCTTTTCGAAAAATTTTTGAGGCGAAGTATTGAATATCTAATTTATATTTAAGTTCCCCTTTTGTTTTTGAGAAGTTTCCACTATTTGCTTTCATGCCCATAAGTATTACCTCCATAAGCTTTAGAAATATCTGAAGGAAAAAACAGATATTTTTGGTTGTATTTTTTGAACAAATCTATAATTTCTTTATTTTTGTCGCCATACAGGATGATTAATTTGGGCCTAATTCTTTTAATTAATTCTTCTGTATCTTTTAAAAATAATAACTTATCTGCATTTGCTCTTAAACAACCTACGGTGCTAATTGCAACAATAGTATGTTTTCTTAAGCCACCAAAACAGTATTTATAGCTGTCTTGACCACTAGCATGAAAGTTAGGGATAGCAATACCACCAATTCTATTTATATAACTTCCAATAGCTCTACTGCGATATGTATTCCATATTTTTAAACTTTCAGGGAAATCACCATAAAGCGAATAATCTGGGCAAATAATACCACCAACATTTTTCAACTTATCAAGAGAAAATCCTTTAATCGTCTGATGATTATAAAGCAGAGAATTCCAAATCCCATAGAATCCATCAAATATATAATCGTCTTGATAAAAATGAATAAATACATTTTTATCAAGTTTTTCTGTTCCTATTTTTGAGTAAGAAACAAGTCTTACAGGCAATTTGATATCTTCTGGAATATCAACAAACGGGATATCGTAGTTGTTGATATCAAACTCTGCGTTTTTAAGCATATAAGCTCCAAAAACATCTTTTGGATTTCTTTGTGTAACTGTTGCTAAGGATAAATTCATATTTTATTTTTCCTCCTAAGTCCTTCTGACTTTTAGAATTAACCAAAGTACAATTACATATACATAAATAAATTATTAATTGATAGTAACATAGCCCTCCTTTCCGGACAAAATTTCAATTGTCCATTAAACGTTGGCCATGTTAAAATATCAATGTTACATGTTGATTAAACAGCATGACCAAGCCAACATTATTGCAGTAATGTTGGCAATTTTTATATAAACGCACTAAGCGATTATAACTTATTAAATTTTAATAAATCATCAAATAATCCATTTGTTTCTTTACTACTTGAAATAATTAATTCATCACTAATTTTTACATGATTGCCAAGTATTTGTTTTATTAATAAGACTTCATAATCGTAATATTTATTTTGTAATTTATTTTTATGTCTGTCTGCTTGAATTAGTATATATTTGGCTTGTTCATCACTGATTCCAAATTTTGAAATTAATTCTTGTCTTGTATTTATTTTTAAATAAAGTACTAAAGGCAACGGGCAACGAAGATATTTTGCAAAATTATCACACAAGCTTTCATCATTATCATTTTTATCTTCTTCAAGAATATGCTTTAATTCATGAGCTTTTGTTTGACTAATTCTTGATGGAGTTAAATGATCTCCATATTTGTCATTATAATAAATGGTTGCTTTTTGTTTGCTATTTCTAGGTATATTAAAACCATCTTTTGATCTTTTCAATAATAAAGCTAGTGTTTGCTTTCCGTCATAAGCAGAATAGGGGACAACATTTATTCCCATTCTTTTACATAATTTATCCATGTCGAGTGGATAATCATTTATGTCAATGTTGTAATCCACTATTATGCTAATAACCAGTTTTCTTATTCTGTCATATTCTTCGTTACTGTTTGGATACATCTATTCTTCCTTCCCCATAATCATTTCAACAAGTTCTTTTTTTTCTTCTTCAGTTAATTCTCCTCCATTTCTTGCGAAAGATAATTTAATTGCCTCCATAGGAGTTAAAACGTTTTCATCATCATCTAGCAATTCTTCAGGCTCTACACCAAAAGCTTTCGCAAAATTAACAACCACATCAATTCTTGGTCTACGTTTACCTTGTAAATATCTGCAAATTGAAGCTCTTGTAATTCCGCTTTTTTCAGATAATTCTTTTTGGTTCATGTTTCTATCAGCCATCATTTTTTTAACTTTTTCACTCCACTCCATATATATTTCCTCCTTAACTCATATTTATATTATAAATTACCAAATTGCAATTTTCAATATAAAATTACCAAAATGCAATAACCGGTTATTTTATTTGCTTGATTATTATTTAAATAAATTAATAAAAACTCATGATTTTCACAGTGTTTGGCTCTAAGTGAAGAAAAAAGATTGACCTATCGTGGTTTTTATGCGAAGAAATAGCCTTTTGTCAACAACACCATGCAAATCATGATTTAAAAAAATAACCGTTATATTTTCAACTTTTCTTCACATAAAAATCAGATAAAAAATATAAGATTATTTTTGGAGGAATAACTATGCCATCTAAAAAGAAAAGTAAAAAAGTATTAATCGTTATTATTGTTGCAATAATAGCGTTAGGTTCATATGTATTTTTAAACAAAAAAAGTAATCCTAAACAAGA
>CAVGYR010000224.1:0-2487 GCA_963633325.1 uncultured Treponema sp. | reverse complement strand
ATATATCATTCTTCATATAATAATCTAGAAAACTGTTAAATTCATTGGATAATAAAAACTCATCATTATATAAAATTCGACTAATTTTCCAAATATAACTACTACCAGTTGCCGTAAAAAAAATTAAACTTAAAGGCTTATTATTTTTTTCAAAATAATAAATTTTTATTAATTTTAGATAAATACCATTTATTAGCACACTCCTATCAACAATCTCATTTACATCAGCGCCAAAAATTTTATTTTCGAATTTTTTCTTTAACAAATAAAGATCATTTATTCCAATACCATATATATCTATACCATTTACGTACATAGAATTAAAAAATGGATTTTTATTATTTTTCCAAACGATCATTCCATATTCATTATACCTTTTTAAAGTTTTTACAATATCATCCCTCCTCTCTTCCGTAAATCCAAAATTTGATAAACTCGAATTTATTATATCTTCTATGCTATGACTTCCATCACAAGCATATAGTATATCCATTGCGCTCTTATTTAATATTATCTTTTTATCATTTAATTCTTTCAGAAAGATAATCATTTTATCTTCTGCTTTTTTAACTTTAATTTTATTTCTGTTCATCAATGGATAAAAAGTCATTTTTTCTCCACCTTCTCCCTTTTCTACACATTTGATTCTATTTGATTTATCATCTAATCTAAAAACAAGTCACACTGAATCAAAAAATCATCACCAATATTTACTTTTAATTCTTCTTTAAATTTAGATGATTTTATTTGATTATCTAAATAATCATTTATTTCATTATCCATATATCTAATAGACACTTTTTTTATACAGCTTAATTTATCATCTATTTTTTTTACCGATTGCAATAAAAAGTCATCATCAATATCCCCACACATCACATATATATTTCTTACCTGTGGTTTCAAATATCTTAAATCAAATAACACTAATTTATGAATTTTTGAATCATGTATGTCGGCTACGGGTAATAAATATTGACTAAATATTAAATGGCGAATTTCTACCGGAAAATTTATCAATAACATCCTTAAATTATCTGGTAAATATAATCTATTAGAATGACTCATTAAATATCTAATGATAGAATTCATACTATTCGAATTTAAAATCTGTATCATATTTCATCTATCTCCATAATTTGATTTATAATACTAAAATCATTGTTATCTTTATCCAAAATATCGTAATTAATATTTTTTTCTATCCCTAATCTAGGAAACAAATTTGATGTTTCGCTTAAATTCATTGCATTCCAATCAGTAACCATGCTTACAACTTTTTTAATGAAGCCATCTAAATAAATATTTTGTAATCCATTGTCTAAATATTCTTTTATTGTCTTATTTCTTACATTACCTACTTTTATAGGTATATATGGGGACACCATAATATCACCATATGCGGTAATGCTAATATCTATATAAGTTTCTTTACGTTTTTCATAAAAAATATTCACTAAATGTTCAGTTGGATCTCCCCATTCTATATCAATTTTCTTATTCTTATTTTGTTGTCTAATAATATGGGCTAATTCCATATATTTTTCATCCGATAAAGCATATTTTTTTAGTTCCGTTCCTCGTCCCATTATCATTAATGGTTGAAATCTGACCATACTAACTCCCATTTTTTTGCATTCTTGTATAAGACCACTTATTTCTTCAAAATTCACTTTTGTAGGACAACAAGCAACATTAACAGTAAGTCCAGCCTTTATAGCAGTATTTATTGCACATATAGCTTTCTCATATGCATATTTATTATTTCTAATCCAATTATGGGATGAAGCTGAAAGACCATCTAAACTTATTTGCAAAGTATCTAATCCCTTTTCTTTTAAATTATTTGCAATTTCATCATTCAATAAAAATCCATTAGACACCATATTTAAGGCAATGTTAGGATTTATCTTTTTTACCAAATCACATATTCTATAAACTAAATTCACTTTTATTAATGGTTCTCCGCCACATATACATATTGAATCAGGTTGGTAATTACATACTTCTTTAAATATTTTAAGAAGCTCTTCATAGCTCATTTCATTTTCTCTATTTTCATGTTCACCACTAAAATTATAGCAATGCAAACATCGTAAATTACAATTATTAGTAACATCTATGGCTACACTTCGAATAATATAAGATTTATCCATTTTGATTAAATTCCTCCTTACCTTTTATATAATATAAAACACAGGTTTGTTTCAACCTGTGTTTTTTAATTAATATTTACATCTGATTCAACTAATATTTCACTAGCAAATGACATCTCATAAAATTTCTCTTGAATTTCTTTAACTTGTTGCATTTTTTTAATTAAGTCAAATTTTAGATATAGATAATTCAATAATTTCAAATCCAATGTTGCTCTATCAACTTCCCCTTGCACGATTGCATAATTATAGCATTTTTCAAAGCATAGAATTGCTTTTTCATTCTTTGCATCCATTAAATACTTCATTCCAGTAAAAAAGGACCTATAAT
>CAVGYR010000223.1:0-2493 GCA_963633325.1 uncultured Treponema sp. | reverse complement strand
ACATTGACCTTAGTTTTAAAATATAACTTATAAATAGTAAATAAATACAGTATTAAATTGAAACCAAGATTTAAAATAGCTTCTCCATATTGTTTATTAAATATGCAACTAATTCCATAAATAATTGTATAAATAACATAGAAAATAAAAGCGTAGCGTTTTTGTCTAAAGTTACAAAATGCTGCAATTAATCCAAATACTACTGAGACAATTTCAAAAAATGATAATATAGAAAAACTAGTAGTATAAATTATACCTAGAGTTATTAATAAGATTAAGCTAATTAAGATGAAGGCATCTTCAATTATATTTTTTAAAGTTAACTTTTTCATGCGATTGCTATTATAAAGCATTTAGCTTTTAAATACAAAAATAAAAATTGTTAGCTAGATAATTTACTAAAAGTGACAAAAAGTACACTTTTTAACTTTTTAGCACTCTACCCTTGAAACTGCTAAAAAGTGTATTATAATAGTATTGTTAAAAAAGGAGTTTAGTAAATGAAAGAACATAAAGAGTTTCAAACTGAAACAAAAAAATTATTGAATTTAATGATTAATTCTATATATACAAATAAAGAAATATTTTTAAGAGAATTGATATCAAATGCTTCTGATGCTATTGATAAATATAAGTATTTATCTTATAAAGATTCTTCAAAATATCCAACTTGCGATTATCAAATTACAATAAGTAAAGATGAAAAAGAAAGATGGATTGAAATTAAGGATAATGGAATTGGAATGAGTAAACAAGAAGTTATCTCTAATTTAGGGACTATTGCAAAATCAGGATCAAAAGACTTTATTGATAAGCTTGAAAAAGCTAAAGATGATAAAGATTTATCAATTATTGGTCAATTCGGTGTCGGTTTTTATTCAGTCTTTATGGTTTGTAAAGACATTGAAGTAAGAACTAAATCAAATGATGATGAACATGGTTACTTATTTACAAGTGATGGCTTATCTAGCTATGATATTGAACAAATTGATTTAGCTGAACATGGTACTTCTATTAAGTTATTCTTAAAAGATAATTCTGAAGAAGAAAACTATGATGAATATTTACAAGATTATAAGATTGAACAATTAATTAAAAAATATTCAGATTATATTAGATATCCAATAAAAATGGATGTTAAATCTTCTAAGCCTAAATTAGACGAAAACAATAAACCAATCGAAGGACAATATGATGAAGTGATTGAAACAAAAACTTTAAATAGTATGGTTCCTTTATGGAAAAAGCCTAAAAGTGAAGTTAGCGAAAAAGATTTAAATGAATTTTATAAGTCTAAATACAATGACTATGAAGATCCTTTCTTTAGCTTATATATTAAAGCCGAAGGCTTACTAGAATATAACGCTTTAATATTTGTTCCAAATCATGCTCCATATAATTTATATTCTGAAAATTATGAAAAGGGTTTAGATTTATATGTTAAAGGTGTATTTATTAAAGACCACACAAAAGAATTGGTACCTGATTATCTTAAATTTATTAAAGGCTTAGTAGATTCAGATGATTTTTCATTAAATATCTCTCGTGAAATGTTACAAAATTCACCTTTATTAAATAAGATTGCTAATAATATTGAAAAGAAAGTGGTTGATAAATTATTAGAAATCAAAAAAGAAGACTATGAGAAATATTTAAAGATATTTGAAGTTTATGGTAATCATATTAAATATGGTATTTATTCTTCTTATGGCACTAAAAAAGATCTCTTACAAGATTTATTAGTATTTGAATCATTAAATAGTGAAAAACCTATTTCATTAAAAGAATACAAAGATAATCTAAAAGAAGGTCAAACTTCAATTTATTATGTAAGTGGTCCTAACTTAGATGATATTAAGAACATGCCTCAATTAGAAGCCTTTAAGAAAAAGGGAATTAATGTCTTATTATTAAAAGATGCAATTGATGAATTTGTCTTCATGATTTTAAATGAATATGATGGAATAAAATTAAAATCTATTACTGAAGAAAATCAAGATGAATTAAATAAAGAAGATAAAGAAAAGCTAGATCAATTAAATACTACATATAAAAGATTAATTGATAATATTAAAGAAGGCTTAAAAGATAAAGTAGATGAAGTAACATTTTCTACTAACTTAGTAGATTCTCCAGTTTGTATTCAATCTAAGCAAGGTGTTTCATTAAATATGGAACAAGTCTTAAAACAACAACCAGGTGATACTTCTTCTGCTCCTAAAGCTTCTAAAGTATTAGAAATTAATCCTGATTCAGATTTATTCAAGGCCATTTCAAGTGTTGAAGATGACAATCTAGTAAAAGACTATTCTTCATTGTTATTTGATGAAGCAATGTTATTACAAGGATTTGAAATTCAAGATAAAAAAGATTTTGTTAATAAATTAAATACATTGATGTTACGCGCATTAAAAAGGTAAATATTATTAAGAACAAATAAAGGGGCTGTTGAAAAACCTAGATATAAAATAGGTGGAACAACAGTCCTTTTAA
>CAVGYR010000222.1:0-2493 GCA_963633325.1 uncultured Treponema sp. | reverse complement strand
CCTTTACTTTATATAAATATTATAATATATTTTTTATATAAAATCAATAGAAATGATTAAAGGCAATTTGAGATTCGAACTCAAACCTAAAGCTTAAAACTTTCGTACTTACTTATACTAATTGCCTAGCCATATTTACTTAAACATATGGTCTTGAATCTTTAAGCGGCAACCGCTTACATATCTACTAAAATATAAATAACCAGCTAAATCATAATACTGGTTATTATAATATATAACTGTGTTTCCCTTTAATGCATATTTTGCGGCTTCAATTATATCCTCTGAGATTTTTCCATTATCATAAAGAGACAGTGCCTTCTTTAATGAACCATTTCTAACTGGCGAGAACTGGTAAGGTTCATAAATAACATCATATACTGTATTCTTATAGACTTTAGATAAAACTCTATTCATTACAACAATACCTACAGCTTGTTTACCTGCTTGACATTGATTGCCAGCCTCTGCATAAATAATAGCTGACATGTAACGTAAATCTATAGCAGATATTGTATTATTTTCAATTTGTTGCTCGATACTATCTGCTACTATTTCTGGGATCTCTACTGTAATATATTTATTTGAAATATAATAATCATTATTATTAATTTCAATAGTATCCCAACCTTCGATAGTATTAGATTCAACTTTATAAAGTTTAGTACCTGCTGCCGCGGTTACTAAAATTTCACTATTAATATCTGCTGTATATCTAATATTTACTCTGTCTGTTGTATAAACATATTCAGTTTTATTTTCTTTTGAAGTTTGTGATATATTCACCCCTGGGCCTACTATTACTTCAGTTTCTGTAAGAGGCTCTATTGTAGTTTCTACTTCCCTTGAGATAGAAGAAGTATTAATTCCACTGTCAATATTTTTTTCTTGTAATGAATCAGCAAAAGTTAAAAAATATGTTGATAATGAAAGAGAACCAATTAAGATTCCCGCGCTTATAACTTTGTTTAATTTCATTTCTTACCTTTCTTCTAGTATTTGCGAGAAACTCTCAAAAACTATCAGAACAAGTAGAAAATAATTAGAAGTCAAATTATTTCCTTAAAAAAGAATTCCAATAATTCATCCATTCATCATAGGAATACCTTTCTCTTATCCAAGTTTTCTCATGCCAATCTTGAATAGCTTGTTCTTTGCTCCATCTGTATGCCCATTCATGCGCTTTAAAGTGCATTTTCTTATATGAGCTTCCTTTTGGAATTTCCGCAAGCTTATCATGTCTGAGTTGCCGGTTCAGATAACGATAATCTTCTGTTTCCTGTCTTACTATTGGAAATTTTTTATAAGACCTAGACATAACTTATAATACCTCCTTAATATAGATATTACATAATTATATCTCCTTCCTACTAATAATGTCTTTATTTCCAATTTCTATTTAATGCTAAAGAATTATCAATTTAAAAGAATATCATATAGCTACCTTATTTAATACTGAAAAGTAGACAGATGGACTTTCTTATTACTCTTTTTTATTAAAATTCTAAAACATCTTTATATTTCATTTTTTGCATTAATAAGCTAATTACTTTTGTCCTTTTAATATAGATATTAAAATTATATGAGAGGCGGGAATTGAACCCACGGCAACAGGTTTATAAGACCTGCCCCATCACCACTTGGGTACTCTCATAGATTCCTCCTACTGCTGCCAGCCTTGCATTCGGGAGGTAGTTTTTCTTTTGGGTTACGCCAAAAATTAGTTTTGCGCATCTTCGTTCTTAGATATTAAAATATCCGCATCTGGCACTTCATGTCAAACGTTCAGCATCCAGTTTACAGACTCCACATGCTTGTCTATTAATTATATAAATATTATATAATAAATTTTCTATAAAATCAAACTATGAAATTAACTTTCCTTGCCATTGAATTTATCCAAAGAACATATTTATGACATTCTGTATATTTTTCCCAAGAGAAAATAAGAACATCAGTTGGCTCATAATACGTCTTAATATTTGCATTGAACTTATCTTTTAGCAAAAGAACGAAATCTATAAGAGACAAATTAAGCATTCTTGCGGGAACCCACCATTTACTAGATACTCCTGCTAAATCTTGTACATCATTGCAATACCATTCACCCGTTGGACTCTGCCATTCATCTACTTTATATACATGAGCCATAACGTCCTCCTTTATTAATTAAGCAAGGCCAAGCTTACTAATCAAATCTGCAACTGCCTGTTTTTCCTCTGCAGTAGGCTCCATTTCAGATGGGGTCATTGTAGTTTTTACTACTGGAGAAGTATCTTTTACAATAACATCGCCAGGCGTTACAGTATCTCCGCCACTTTCTACGTTAGTCTTTGCTGCTGTTAGTGTACACTTAATTTGGATAATTTCGCCATCCTCATTCATAGGAATCCTAATTTCTTTATCATAACGAAAGGCTCCAGGAAAAATCTCCAAAATCTTTGCAATAATCTGTTCCTTAGATGCAGTTCCTCTTGCTGCCATATCTTTACC
>CAVGYR010000221.1:0-2510 GCA_963633325.1 uncultured Treponema sp. | reverse complement strand
ATGTAATACATAGGGCCTTTTTTTGTCCACGTCTCATTTTTGACGCTTACATTCTTTTAGCATTATCTAATTATTTAAATATCGAAATGTATCTTATCACATTATCTTTATCATTAATTTTACTTATAATTTTATTAATTTATGTTTTAGTTACAAAAAAAGAAAAATACGTATTAGTAGCTTCTTTAAAAAGACTACCATACGCATTAATTCCTTTCTTGATTTCTATGTTTATTTTAGTAGGTGCACTAAAATTAAATGGTGTAACAGACAATTTATATGATATATTAAATTATAAAAACGACATCTTTACTTACGGAATATCATCATTTTTAATGTGTAACATTATGAATAACATTCCAATGAGTATTTTATATTCAAATATTTTAACATTAGGTGCTAGCGAGAAAGCAATTTTTGCGACTATAATATCATCAAATATCGGAGCTTACCTTACACCTCTTGGTGCTCTTGCCGGAATTATGTGGATGTCTATTTTAAAAATTTATAAAGTTGATTTCAAATTTAAAACATTTGTTAAGTATGGCATAATCATTGCTATACCTGTTTTGTTTATTGCTCTTCTTACCCTTTACTTAATATAATTTACTCTAATGAATCAAAATTTGCATAATCGATTTTTTTAACATCTCTAAATTGAGACTCATATAAATTTTTATATATACCATTTTTATTTAATAATTCCTCATGAGTTCCTTCTTCAAGAATTGATCCATGAGAAATTACACAAATGTGATTACTATTTTTAATTGTTGATAATCTATGTGCTACAACTAATGTTGTTCTTCCTTTACATAATTTTTGTAAGGCTTCTTGAATTAATATTTCTGTTGTATTATCTAGTGCAGAAGTTGCCTCATCTAAAATCAATATCTTAGGATTTTTCAAGAATACTCTAGCTATTGAAAGACGTTGTTTTTGACCTCCTGAAAGTCTCACGCCTCTTTCGCCAATTACGGTGTCGAATCCTTGTGGAAGGGCCATAATATAATCATAAATATTAGCTTCTTTTGAGGCTTCTATAACCTCTTCTTCTGTAGCATTTAATCTTCCATATAAGATATTATCTTTAATAGTACCATTAAATAAGAAAACATCTTGTTGCACAATTCCTATTTGTTCTCTTAATGATTTAAATGTGAAATCTTTAATTGACTTACCGTCAATTGAAATATCTCCACTAGTTAATTCATAAAATCTAGGGATTAGATGACAAATTGTAGTTTTACCACCACCCGAAGGACCTACTAGTGCAATGTTTTCGCCTTTATTTATTTTTAAATTTATATTATTTAACACTGGTTCATCTGAATTATAGAAAAAAGATACATTTTTAAATTCTATATTTCCATTAATTGGATAACCCTTCGCATTAGGATTTTCTTGTTCAGTTTTTTCATCTATTATTTCTACAAATCGTTTGAAGCCTGTAACACCTTCCTCAAATTGTTCAACAAAGTTTATTAATGTAGTTAAAGGTGTAATAAATAGAGATACTGAAACAATGAATGTTGTATAATCAGACAAATTAATTAAATCTTTTAATAAAAATATACCCCCACAAAGAATTAGTACAACATTGAAAATATCAGATACAAACGAAGTTGATGATTGGAATGTAGCCATTGCTTTATAACTTTTTTTACGAGCTAATACGAAATGATCATTTCCTACATCAAATTTTTCTTTTTCCTTATCTTTATTATTAAATGCTTTTGTGACTCTAATTCCTGTAATACTAGATTCTAGATTAGCATTTATTTCCGCAACAGCAACACGGCTTTCCATAAAAGCTTTATTCATCTTCTTCCTTAAAAGTAAAGATACAACAACTAACACAGGTACAACCGCAAAAACTAATAATGCAAGAATCCATTGTATCGTACAAAGATATATAAAGGATAAAATAATAGTCAAACCACAAATAAAAATATTTTCAGGGCCATGGTGAGCAAGCTCCGATATTTGTTGTAAATCATTAGTCATTCTAGACATGATTTTACCTGTTTCATGCGTATCAAAATAACTATATGGTAGGTCTTCAATTTTATCAAATAGTTCTTTACGCATATCAGCCTGAATATGGACTCCCATAACGTGACCTTGATATTGAACATAGAACTTAAAAAGTGACCTTAAAACATATAACAATAATAATGCACAACCTGCTATAATAATGTAATTAACTTTTTTATTAGGTACATAATAGCCAGTTATTTTACGTGTTATAATCGGGTACGTCAGACCAATTAATGAAACCATTAAACTAGACGCCATATCTAAGAAAAAAACTTTTTTGTATGGTTTATAATATGAAATAAATCTTTTTAACATAATCATACTCCTTTAAATGTTTAAATTTTAACATATTATACATAAAATAAAAAACGTTTTGCAAAAAAAAAAAATGCCTTAAATAAGGCATAAATTTCATAATGGCAGGACTAGTTGGGTTCGAACCAACGAATGATGGATTCAGAGTCCATTGC
>CAVGYR010000220.1:0-2514 GCA_963633325.1 uncultured Treponema sp. | reverse complement strand
TTTTTTATTCTATAAGGGTTTTGTTTTTAAATCTCCCCACTTTGGAAACACTATCTCTACTATCTTTTAAGTTGCAAAAAAATCTTAAATTTGTTATAATATGCTTCTAGCAAAAGAGGTGATGCGTTAATGGGAAATTTAATTAAAAAAGTAGAAATTTACTCACCAAAAATATTAAGCAGTAAAAAAATATTTACATTATCTGATATACATAAAACAAACAAAAAAGGAACAACGCCCGGACTTGCACATTTAAGTATGATAGAAAAAGAACTAGCTTCAGAAATTGATGATATCGATTTTATACTTATACCTGGTGATATTATAAATGATACTGAAGACTTAGAAGATAATGATTTTAAAAGATTTTTAGCTTTTGAACTAGAGAATTTAACACAAGGAAAACCAACGTTTATATCATATGGTAATCATGATCAAATGACAAAAGCTGCTTCAAATACTTGGCAAATGAGTTCTAGAAGACAATTAAAAGAAGCTTTAAGTCCTCTTTCTAATGTAACAGTATTAGAAAATTCAGAAGTGCAAAACTTTCAAGAAGTATCAATATCCGCTTTTTCACCCGCATATCCTTATTATGAGTTAGAAAAAGAAAGTGAATCAGCTTTTATGACTGAATTTCTACAAGAAATGGATAGTAGTCTTTTTTCATCAAATCAATATAATGTTTTATTAACACATGCCCCAAGTTCTATGATTAGCTTGATAAAAAGACGAGTTAATCTTTTAGAAACAAACCCAGATTTAGTAGTATCAGGACATATGCACAATGGACTAATTCCTTTATCTAAAAATGTCGGTCTAATATCTCCGTCACATAAATTATTCCCTAAATATGCCCATGGTGTTACAGAAGAAAATGGAACAACATTTGTTATTAATGGAGCAGTAAATACAATGGTAGAGTCACCAACTATAAATAGTTTTTTCAAACCAAGTGCTAATATAATTACATTAAATCCATCTATACAAAAGGTAAAGAAAAAATAATTAAAAGATATGTTAAACATTAGTTAAAATGTATACGATTTATAATATAGATAACAAACAAAGGTGAACTTTGTTTGAAACAAAATTATAATTGATGAAATCTAAAAAGCAAGGGTATTATGAACTCACTTTGTTCGCCCTTGCTTTTAATCTTTCACCTCTTTCTCTTAAAACTTGTTCAAGTTGTTTTTGATTATCAATTCTCATTTGTTCTCTTTTTTTTGGATCTTGTCTATGACCTTCAAGTTGTTTTGTATCATAAAATATATTGTAATACTTAACTCTAACTACTTTAGTTAATACATTTTCAAATACTTGTATCTCAGTACCTTTATATATTTGTTTTATGGAATTATCCTTATCTAATATTTGATAATAATTATTATTCCAAGAAATCATATTACCATTAAGTATAACTCTTGTATCTCTTATACATAGAATATTAGACAAATCCATATTATCTAAGGATACAAATGCTGTTTCTTTCTCTTTAGGTTCATAAGCATATTTTTGATTAAGATAGTTACAGTAATAATCATTAAAGAATATATTTAATTCATCAATAGATTTAATACCATATCTTTTAATGTCATTGATTAACCTGTTTTGAATAGTGTTATTCCATTTTTCTACTTTACCTTTGGCTTGTGGAGTATTTGCAGCGATAATATTAATGCCTAGATCCTCACACATATGACCAAAGTTAGTCAATTCACCATCTTTAGGATTAATAAGTATAGTGTGCTTATCAGAATAAAAGTTTTCTGGAATACCATATTTATTAACTAATATTTTAAGCATATGAACATAACCTTTTAAACATTCAGTAGGCATAAACCAACCACATAATGCTTCACCAGTAGCATCATCAATGGCTAAATGTAATGATGATTTTTTACCATTTTGAAACCAGTCATGTGGAGTCCCATCAATCATAATTAATATACCTCTTTGTGGAGAAGGTTCTCTTAAAGGATGACTATCGTATTCTTTATTAAAACATCTGTGTTTGATAGGTTTAATCCAATGAAATCTCTCATATAAAGATTCATAAAAAGAATAACTTCTAACTTTAAGATTATTTTCTTTAACGGCTTTAGCCATTTTAGGATTCCAAATAACATCTTCATGATAAATATCTTGAAATTGTGTTATACTAATAACTGGATATTTATTCTTAAAGTTCTTAATAAATTCAATTTCTTTGTCTGATGGTGAATTATTAGAAGGTTTATTAGTTAAGCCGTGAACTAACATAGAATCAATATCCTTTTTGTTTAATGTAACAGACATCCTATAAATTTGAGTCTTTGTATATCCAGTAATAGAACCAATTTGAGAATATGAATAATTATTTAAACCATTTATTTTGTCTTGAATAAGTTTTAATGCATAAGATTTATTATGCATAATAAAATATACCTCCTTACAAGGTATAGTATAACATTATAAGTGTATACATTTTAACTAATGATGCGTATACATTTTAAAAAAGGATTAACAAAA
>CAVGYR010000219.1:0-2526 GCA_963633325.1 uncultured Treponema sp. | reverse complement strand
GGAAAAAATGAAAAAACTATTAAGTATTACTTTATCACTATTAATGTCTATTTCATTATGTTGTACTATTACAGCAGATGAAGGAACAGATAATGATGGTGAAAATCCAATAGTAGCATCTGAAACAAATGGTACTAGTGAAGAAACTCTAAGCTCTGAGCCAGAAGAAACAATTACTTCAACTCCAGAAGCTAGTCCAGAAACT
Source organism: uncultured Treponema sp. (assembly GCA_963633325.1). GTDB lineage: Bacteria > Bacillota_I > Bacilli_A > Acholeplasmatales > Anaeroplasmataceae > JAEELC01. The sequence continues at coordinate 2,321 of CAVGYR010000219.1, read as the reverse complement.
ACTACAGTTACTGAAGAACCAAAAGAAACTGCAACTTCTGAACCAACTGAAAGTGCAGTTCCAACTGCAACTCCAGAAGCAAGTCCTGTTACTGAAACTACAGGAGCTACTAAAGAAACTCCAATTGTTGAAGAAGTAATTAAGGAAGAAGCAAAACAATCTGAAGTTGCTGAAACTCCTGCTTCTGATGCAACCGAAAATGATGCTTCTGAATCTACTTCAGTTGTAGAAGAAACAATTGATTTAAATAACTTAAGTCCAGATGAATTATTTGAATATTTAATGGCTAATGTTAAAGATGATGAACAATTAGATGCTTTATATGAAGAATATCCTAATTTAAATGAATTATTATCAAAATTATCGGATGAACAAGTTAATGAATTCTTTGCGATGCTTTATGGTGATGGTTCTAATGAATTACCTAGTAATGGAGAAGATGATATTAGTTTAGCTAATGAAGATAAAGTAGAGAAGACTGTTGCAAAGATTGGCGATACGGAATACACCGACTTTGTTGAGGCATTTAAGGCTTTAAAAGATGGTGGTACTTTAACACTTGTAAATGATGCAACAGTAACTTTAAATGATGAAAGCAAAGATAAACCAGATAAATCTTTGTGGTCATATGTATCGAATGTTACACTTGACCTTAATGGAAAAACTTTAACAACTATCTCTAAACATGGTGGTTCATATAATGTTTTGAATATATTTGCTGACGGTTGGACTGTGAAAAATGGCACTATAATCGTAAAACATACAGATGAGACTAATGATTCGTATGCATTTGGAGTTGAAAATGAAGGCGAAGGCGAGAATGCAAATAAAACATTTAAACTAACGGTTGAAAACGTCAAGTTATCCGGTGGTGTTGCGGCTTATGGAAATGTTGTTGTTGATATGAAAGATACAAATTCCGTTATGGCAACAAATTATTATTGTTGCTATGCAGAAGACGGTGCAAAGTTCATAATTAATGGTGGAAGTTATACTGCGAAAAAAGATGGCGATTATCCTGTATTTTACGCCACTCATAAAAACGCCTCTATAGAAATAATTAAAGGCAAATTTGATGGCAAGACTTTTAGTGGGCTTGATACTGGAACTATAAGTATTTCGGGTGGTACCTTCTCTGAAGATGTGTCTTCTTATATTGATAAAGAGAAATACAAATGCGTAAAAACTACTGATACTAACTTTGAAATACAAAATGTAATTGCAAAGACTAGTGCAGATACATATACATCTTTACAAGACGCAATTAATAACACTGCTAATGGAAATGTTACTTTAGTTGCTGATACTAAAGAGAATATAACAATTGCTAATGGTAAAGATATTACTTTACAAATTAATGGTGGTGTTACATTAACAAACAATGGAGATCATACAATTGTTAATAGTGGTACATTGACTATCACAGGCGATGGAACTATTGATAATATTACACATGCAAAAGGCGATCTTGTTAATAATTATGGCGCTACTGCTACTTTAAAAGGTGGGGTTAAATTCACAAGAAGCCAAGAAGCAGGAAAAGATAAAAACAACAGTGGAGGCAATAGCTGGTATAACATTTCTAACCAAGGATATTTAACTATTACTGATGGTGTAAATGTAAATTCGAGTGGTGCATTCTCAAGTCTTATCAGAAATGGTGAAGGCCAAAAGGATCAATATGCAAGTCTAACTATTAATAGTGGATCTTTCTCTGGCGGCATTAATACTGTTAAGAATGGTGACTTTGGAAAGTTGTATATTAATGGTGGTTCTTTCTTAAACACAACACAAGCAACTTTATTAAACTGGGGCTATGCAAAATTAACTGGTGGCACTTTTAGTCCAACAAGTAATGCAACAAGTGCTGTTATCACTGGTATTTGGGAAGAAGCGAGCAGTTACGATACAGAAGGTAAAACTGAAATAACTGGCGGTACATATAATGGTGCTATTAATTTATTTACAACACCTGAAACACATACTGAAAAATATGGCATACCGGGTAATTGTGTAATTTCAGGAGGTACATTTGCAACTGATATAACTAAGTTTCTTGCAGATAATTACTATATATCAAAAGCAAACGGTTTATATAAAGTTGTTAGCATTAGTGCTGATGCAAAAGTAGAAGTGGATCAAAAAAATAGCGCTACTCCTGCAGTAGAACAAAAGACTGTTGAAACTATTAATAATGCAATTAAAAATAGTGAAAGTAGTGGAACTATTAAAGTAAAGAATGAAACAGGTGATAAAGAAGAAACATTAAAAGTAGATTCTTCTTCAAAAGTAACTGTAGTATTAGAATCTACAGAAATAAC
>CAVGYR010000218.1:0-2535 GCA_963633325.1 uncultured Treponema sp. | reverse complement strand
TAATGTTTTTCTAATGAATGTTTTAAAGAAAAAAACATCCGCTAATTTTATTGGATGTTTGGTGCGCTATTATTAATTCTTAATTTTAATACTTTGGCAACTCTTTCAGCTAAGCGTGGACGTGCTAGTTCTTCTAGTGTTAAAACACTATTTTTGTATCTTCTGTATGCCTTTTCATAATTTCCTTGATTTATTTGGTCGATGCAATAATCAACTATGTTTTCGTAAATGTATTTATAAATAATATCAGAATTCTCTTCACTGTCTATGATTTCAACTATTATTGGTGCAGCCTCATAGTAGTACTCAATATCTTCTTTGGGGACAAAGTTGTCTCTAAACCACCTTAATAATGTTAGTTCATAGCAATTATCGTCAAAATCTTCATTAAAATGATTTAGACAAGCTGATGTTAAGTAACAACCTCCAGAGCTTGATTGTTTTTCTCCGTTTATTTTTGTCACAGATTGATATGTTTTGTTGCTTGCATCTACCTTAAGATGGATGGAATCATGTGGCCCTGATTTTGGGTCTCTAGAATAAATATCTATTTTTGCACCACTTTTATCACTACTTTTTTTATCTCCATATTCAGTTACTTTTATTACTTTATCACCCTCATTGCTCATGTTTTTTTCTCCTTTCAATTTGTTCTTTTCTTAATTCCATTAGTTCATATATCCAGACAACAATTTCATCAGATAATTCATTTTCAAAACCTAAATTATTATCAAATAAATACTTTTCTTTTAAGGCATCTAGTCTATTATATGTGTTAAGTATTTCATCTTTGGTTATAAACAATAGATTTTGGGTACTTTGAAATTTAGCCCCCCATTTTATTATGATGTCTAACAGGTTTTGTATTTCTTTATGTGAGTTCTCATAAGATTTTAGCTCATTCATAATTGCGAGTGGTCCAATTAATCTAGCGAAGGCTATATCTATTTGTCCTCTAATGTCTGAACTTTTTAAATTGTTTTTGTTCATAGTTATTGTTCTCTCCTATTCTTAAATTTTATTATACACTTTCCACTTAAAAAATCAATATTTTCATTTCACTTATTTTTATCTTTTAGATTTCGTTTTTTCAATTCATTTATAGATGTTCAAAATCGTATAGTAATCTTTCAGCATAGTTTTCCTTGGCGGTTTCTATTTCAATATATTTATCAAAAAAATCGGTTATTTCTAGGTCTATGTTTTCCAATTCTTTAGGTGATATGTTTTTACTTCATAAAAATTGTATCTCCTGATACAATTTTTATGTAACATTTTTAAATGTAAATATAATATCTACCCGTTTGTCTTGATAAATATAGATTTTATGTACTAAATTGATTATTAATTCTCTAGTTGGATTTTCAAGTGATAAAAATTCGTTAATATATTTTTCTATTTGTTTTTTGTCTATTTTATTAGATTCACTATTTTCATTTTTAAGATTATCAATACTTTTTTTATTATTGCTTATCTCGGTTTTAATATTTTTACTTACTCTTATGTATTGTTCTTCATCAATAATACCTTTTAACATATTCATATAGTTTTTATCCATGTTTTCTGTTAATTTATTATTAGCAAGTTCTAAACTTTCTATTTGTTTTTTAATCTTCAAAGAATTATCTTTAAATTCCATATTACTAATTGAATCTTTTATTTTGCTTTTATCTAAGTGCTCTTTACATACATCTCTAATGTTATCTAAAATAACTCTCTCTAGATTTTCATAATTGTTTGTATGAGCCCAACAAACATGATATTTTGAATAAGTTCTATAATAATCACAAGTAGTGTAACTTCTACCTGTTTTATTTTGATATCTAATTGTGATTCTATGTTTACAATCTCCACAATATAAAAGTCCATCTAGTAAATAAAATCTTTTCTTTTCTGGTCTTTTAACATTTTTAGGAAGTAATGATTGTACATAATTAAAAGTTTCTCTATCAATTATTGCTTCATGTGTATTTTCTACTATTATAAAATCATTGGGTTTATTTTTAATTACTTTTTTTAGTTTGTAATTAATCTTTTTAGTCTTACCTTGAACTGTATCACCTACATATATTTGATTAGTTAAAATCGCTTTTATAGTGGTATCAACCCATACTCCATACTCTTGTGATACACATTTTGTATTTGTACATTTGGTATTCCATACATAGTTGTAATAAGATGCTGGTGTTTTTATTTTTCTTTCAGTAAGATATTGTGCTATATAATGATATGTATTTCCATTTAATGCTAACTCAAATATTAATTTAACAATATCTGCTTGTTCATTATTTACAACTAAATGATTTTTATTATTAGGATCTTTCATATATCCAAATGGACATCTACCTGAAACATATAGCCCTTCTTTCATTCTGGAATGCAAACTGGTTTTAACTTTTTTAGAAATATCTTTGGCATACATATCATTCATTATTGCTTTAAAAGGTGCTATATCATTATTGGTATTATCTATAAATGTGTCTATACCATCATTAATTGCAATATACCGAATATTATTATTTGGAAAATATTTTT
>CAVGYR010000217.1:0-2546 GCA_963633325.1 uncultured Treponema sp. | reverse complement strand
GTCTTAGATGAATATATAATATTAAACATAATGATTTGTAAGAATTAGAATCATTTATAATGACTAGTACAAAAACCAGTCGTCAATAAAACAATATAGTACAGAACGAATATTTAGTCGAAGAATGGAGAAAATTTTTATTTTTGAGGATATAACAAAAAAACATTTTGTATTTATGGAAAAAAGTGGCTACGGCTATTATAAGAGCTCGATTTCTAAAATTGAAGCTATTAGGACAAGTGGCACATAGAAAAGTTTTAAAGATTTTATGTTATATGTTGCGGTTGCGGTATGCCGCAAGCAGTTGTAGCCTCATAGAACCGAATAATTTCTTACATTATAACGAAGTAAAACGAGGTATAAAACATTAAGGTGATAGTATTGTAAAGGTTATATAACTTCAAAAATTAAATCACTTTAATTTCTTAAACAACCAAGAGGAACAACATAAACACCGTCATCCCTTCTATATGCAAATTTATCTTTAGTTATTACCATTAAAAAGTTTAAAATACCAGTCTTTTTAGTGTCAATATCACTAGCTATTTGAAGTAAATGTTTTGCTGCTTCATCTATATCAATATCACTACCTAATTTAACATCAATTAGTGACCATGATCCGTCTCTAAATTGCAATACAATATCAGCTTCTCTTTTCTTAGAATCTCTATATTTATATACTTTAGCATTTAATGTATCCGCATAGATTCTTAAATCTCTTACAGCTAGTGATTCAAATAAAAGCCCAAATGTCATCATATCTTTAAATAAACTATCAGGGGACAATCCTAATGCTGCAGTTGCAATTGACGGATCTACGAAATGACGTGTTGGTTTTGTTCTAATTGCTGTTTTACTTCTTAAATATGGGTTCCAAGCTTCAAGTTCTTCAACGACGTATAAATTTCTTAAAGCGTTCATATATTTATAAAATGTTTCGCTATCAAATGAATCTTCAAAAGAAGTGACATCATTTTTTAATGTTGTATCTGTACATGCGATTGAAATATTTCTAGAATAGGCTCTTAACAAATGCTTAGCTCTTTGTTCATCTTTTTTTAGCGGTATATCGTTTAGAGAGAAGATATCTTCGCAAACAAGCATTTCATAATAAGAAAAAGCTTGTTCAAGTGCAACATCTTTATCTTCGATTAATGAAAGTGGCCATCCCCCTCTACAAATTGCATAGGCATAATCTTGTATGCTCATATCTGACATACAAGGCTTGAATTCATTATTCATTAATTTTTTTAAAGATACATTCCCGTTACTTTCGCCACTTTCAAATAATGACATTGTTCTCATCATTTTTTTTGTGAAGCGTCCATTACCTGTATGCTTGTTATTATCAACAGAATTATCATATTTTTCTTTATCTGAAACGCTACCTGTTAAAATGAATTGACCAAAATCCTCTGATTCATCGACAGCTACTTTTATTTGATCCCATATAAATGATACGTGTTGCCATTCATCTATTAAAATAGGCCTCTCACCTTGATTTAGGAAAACATCAGGCGCATTCTTAGCTAAATCAATTAAATTTTTTCTTGTATTTATTGGCATTAAATCAATCACAGTTTTTGCATGTTTTTTGCATGTTGTTGACTTCCCACACCACTTAGGACCAACAACTAAAACCGCACCTTTAGATTTTAACGCAAATGATAAAACTTCATCAAATAGTCTTGGTATATATTGTTTTTTAATAGTCATAGTGAACATCTCCTTATAGTTAGTTTATCACAAACCGAAAAAAAATCAACATTTCAACCGAAAGAAAAATATGTTTAGAACCGAAAAAATATTACATTTTCAACCGAAAGAAAAGCAGGCTTAGAAACGCAAAATGCTAGATATATAAAGGATACATGATATGCTTATGCCATGTAAAACACTAAGGCATATAACTAAAATATAAATCAAGTATACAATATGGTTAATCATAAATAAACAATACTCAACCACTTAATAAAAGCGGTAAATTTACCAAAAAAATTAAATTGATGAGTATGAAAATATGAAAAATAATGTAAGAACATTTGATGTACAGGATAGGCAAAAGCCCTAATTTAGCGTTATTTATTTGCTAATGTAGTAAATGGAACTGAGGCTACAGCACTTCTAATGTCTTTAGTTCAAACTACTAAGATGAATCTTTTAAAGGCTAATGGAACATATTAAATACGTTTTAGAACGAATAGATAATATTAAACATGATGATTTAGATAAATTATTACCTTTTTGCAAAAGAACTTCCAGATAATCTAAAATATAATAGAAAAGACCTAGATTAAGTCAAAAATCTAGGTTTTTAGCATGCCCATATAGGTAATTGACACTTACCATAGTTTTATAATATGGATATGTTTTAAAATCGTTAATAACCTTGGCTTTAAAATTTTCACTATAATGCAAAAAAATCCTCCAGTACTTATTGTACTGTACTGCTATACGAAAAGTAGACACTCGAATTGGGGGACTATACAAACCTTCTTAAATCCTAGTATTTGAGTATACACATATATCAATTAGTAGACAATTGG
>CAVGYR010000216.1:0-2547 GCA_963633325.1 uncultured Treponema sp. | reverse complement strand
GTATAAAATACAAAGCATACTATAATCAGTTTTAGAAATATTTCTAAATAATTCTCTTGCCTTCTCATCAACAAATAAAGCTTTACTCTTTTTTATTTTATTGCTTCTACTTTCTATGTCAAAAATTATATCTATGTAATCTTGTACATCCTTTCCAGATATAATTTTAAATGATAAGTTGTTATTTTTTCTCAATATACTTTCAATATATCTTTTTTCTTTTCTTTTAATAACAGAATCTAAATCCTGGTTTAAGGAAACAAATGGATTATCTGAAGCAAATTCTGTAATACACTTTTGCTCTTTTATACTATTTATATTAAAATTGCATTCTAATAAAGTAATTGTTTTTTTACTTTCTATGCAATATTTCTCTAAAGTTTTAATAATTTCTCTTATATCACCATCATATAGAAAAGAAACTTTATCTAAATATCTTCCACCTATAACTACCAAATTTTTAAAGGGCATTTTTATTAAAGGTAAAATAAATTGTATTGAATTATTATTATAACCTTTTAATATAGTATATTGATGACTTTGATAAACTGAAATATAATTTTGAAACCACCATAAAGAATTGAAATAATTTCGAGTAGCATTTTGTTGCCATAGTTTTTTCCATTCCTCTTTTGTTTTAGCATCAAGTTTATCTATTTCTTTTATAATTAACATAGCTCTTATACCTCACAATATCATAAATATCCGTCAAATCATTGCTTTTTTTCTTCAACACTATAAATAATTTATACTTAATAAGTTTTAAGAAAAGTCTTATCTTGTGATATTTTTTATCTAATAGATAATCACTCTTTCCTTGAATTTCTATTCTTTTTATAGCAACTTCATAATTACCAGTCCAGTAATGAATAACATATAATTTAGGATCATATATCATATTAATACCATTTTTTCGTGCTATATCCTGTATTAAAACATCTTCATTAGCACCTAATTTACTACCGTCATGACCGAAATTATTATTGAATCCATTTACTTTGTTGAAAGTTTCTTTTGTCATAACTAATAGACATCCACCCAAATATTTATATTTTGGTAATATTTTTTTATCATCACCAAAATCTTTCATTCCAGCAATATATTGATATTTGATAGGTAAAAACTTAGGAATTTCCTTTGGAATTATTTTACCACCAACTATTGCTTTCAATGATTTATTGTTAGCGTAGCTATTTAAAGCTCCGAAAAACGAAGATTTGGGTATTATATCATCATCTAAAAACACTAATAACTCATTAGAAGCTTCCTTCGCACCTCTGTTTCTTGCATTACTTAATCCTGTTTTTTCTTCATGATAATAATGAATTGCTTTATTCTTCTTATATTGCTGCAATGCTTTATTTTCACTATTATCAATAAGAATTATTTCATTTTCATTAAGATGTTTTATTAAAGAATTTAGTAATTCATTCAATTTTCTTGATTTTCCTATTGAAGAAATTATATATGATACTTTCATATTGATTTCACCTAACCTTTATGATTTTCAACACACTTTTCGCAGTATTTCGTTACTACAGGATCATTAATAAATCTTTTTCGCATTTGTTGCATATAAACATTATTCCAAATGTCTTCCTTATCATTTATATTTCCATATTCACTAGATGGATTAATAACTCTTCCACAACTTCCCATGTTTCCATAAGCATCAAATGATAAATTTTTAAAATACCAGTCACAATTTTTACAATAATTACTTTTGGTGATTTTGTGTGGTAAATTTGTCTTTGTACGAATATTTGATTTTGCATAATTATATAACTCATCTATCTTATCATTAAAATCATCTAAATCTGTTAATGCGTCTTTAATATCAAAATCTATGTATCTATGTAAATCAATTCTATCTACATTCAAATTATCACAAAACTTTAAAAATTCATAACTACTGTTCATAAACTCATGACTACAAACACCACTAACTACAATTTCTGCTTTTGATTTATACTTCTTTTTAGCTTCAACAAGTTTTTTTATGTTTGATACTGTTTTATCAAATATAACATTTTTAACCTTACATATTGAACTATATTCTTCTGAGTTTGATGCATTTAAACTTATAGATATTTGATTTAACATTTTTTCTTTCATTAAAAATTCAATTAAATCATCATTTAATAAAGTTCCATTTGTAATAATATTTATTTTCTTTTTGTTTTTAGATGTTAATTTTATTATTTCTTTAAATTGTGGATGAAGTAGTGACTCACCTACACCACCCAACATTACAAAAACTGATTCTGGGAACTTCTTATATATTTTTTCAAGCATATCTAAGCTTATAAATTTTTTGCTAAGTTGTTTTTGATACTCAAAGTCATTATTTTTTCCAGAATGATGAGGACACATTTCGCATCTTAAATTGCATAAATCTGATACATAAATAAGCAACCAAATAGGTCTATAATTTAAAATTGTATCCTTTTTATTACTCTTTTTGTATAAGTAATAATTGTAAATTTGTTTAATACTAAATCCATACTTCAAGTTTTTTAAATTCACCATTTTTTCACCTACCTATCC
>CAVGYR010000215.1:0-2561 GCA_963633325.1 uncultured Treponema sp. | reverse complement strand
TTAAATCTCGAGACTTTATTAAGTACTAAAATTCGACAAATTTTACAATAAACTTGAAAAAATGTAAAAATTATTATATAATTACTTTATAAAAAATAGGATTGAGAGGCTTTATAATATGAAGAAAGGCGCTACATTTGATCCTGAATATTCTGACTTAATTTCAAATTTAGAAGGATTAAAAGGAAAAAGAATAACTGTAATAGAACATAAAACAAAAAATAAACATGTTGAACAAAAAGGAATATTAAAAGATGTCACAAACTCGCTTTTTACATACGAAGTTAAATTAGGAAGAGCTTATGTATCTGAATATTCTTTCACTTTTGTCGATCTAAAAGTAGGAAAAGTCGAAATTTTAGAATTAAATAAAGAAGGAAATGAAATGTAATCAATAAAGATTACATTCTTTTTTTTGCATATACTTTATGATACAATTTAAAAGGTGATTTTATGGTTATTGATTTTAAAAATGTATCATTCAAATATACAGATAAACCGATTTTAAATAATGTTAATTTTACACTTACAGAAAATGATAAAGTAGGTTTAGTAGGAATTAACGGTACAGGTAAATCTACAATTTTAAAACTTATTACAGGCGAAGAAAAGCCTAAAAGTGGTGAAATAATAATATCAGGAAATACAATTATTTCGTATTTAGACCAAGACCCTAAAATTAAAGAAGGAATTTCTTTTAGGGATTATGTTTTATCTTTTTCAACTAAGGATCATGAAGTGCTTGAATACGAAGCTAATGCAATCCTTACTAAACTTAAATTAGATCCTAAAAGAATTGTTAAAAATTTATCTGGTGGCGAAAAAAAGCGTTTAGCATTAGCAGGTGTCCTTGTAAGTTATCAAGATTTTTTAATTCTAGATGAACCTACAAACCATTTAGATAATGATATGATTATATATCTTGAGAAATATCTTGCGAAATTCAAACGTGGTCTTTTAATGGTAACTCACGATAGATATTTTCTTGAGAAGTGTTGTAATACAATGTTAGAATTAGATAATGCGAATGTATATTCATATAAAGCTAATTATTCCCTATTCCTTGAACTTAAAGAAAAAAGAGAAGAGGCAAGAGCTAGCGAAGAAGTTAGACTTAAGAAACATTTAAAAAATGAACTTGAGTGGTTACACCGCGGTGTTGAAGCTAGAAGAACTAAATCTAAAGCACGTATTGAAAAGATTAATGAAATGTCTAAGATAAAATTTAGTGAACAAAAATCTTTTGAGTTTTCATCAATTTCTTCTTATTTAGGTAAAGATATTATTAAAATAAATAATGCAAGTAAAAGTATTGATTCTAAGGTATTGTTTGAGGATTTTACCCTAGATGTTTTGAGAAGTGATCATATAGGAATTGTTGGAGATAACGGATGCGGGAAATCTACATTGTTTAAAGCTATTATGGGCGAAACTAGTTTAGATAGCGGCGAAATTTATAAAGGTGAAACTTTAAAAATTGGCTATTTTTCCCAACATTTCGATCTTCCAGATTCAGAAATTTCAGTATTAAAATACATTGAAAAAGATACAAATATTATCGAAACGCTTGATGGGACTCTTTCAGCTAAAACACTTTTAAATAAATTCTTGTTTGATGGTGAACTTTTATATACACCTCTTAAAAGTTTGTCAGGTGGAGAAAAAAGACGTTTACAACTTGTAAAAGTCTTATCTACAAATCCTAATATGTTAATTTTAGATGAGCCAACAAATGATCTAGATATTTATACGATCTCAATTTTAGAAAACTACATTGATTCATTCATCGGACCTGTTTTATGCGTTTCACACGATAGATATTTCCTAGACCATATAGCAGATAAAATTTTATATTTTGATAATTCTAGAATTTTAAGTTTTAATGGATCGTTCTCTGATTATTTAGACAATTTAGTTGATAAAAATATTGAAGTTAATAAGAAGACATATGTAAGAACTCATACCTCCCTTCCTAGTAAAGAGAAAAAAGAAATTTCCGATTTAGAGAAAGAAATAGAGACAATTGAGAAAAAAATGTCAGAGTTAAAACAAGTTTTAAAGAAAAATACGACTGATTATCAAATATTAGTTGATGCACAAAAAGAATTAGATGTTTTAGAAGAAACTTATTTAATTAAAAGCGAAAGATATTTAGAACTACTTGAAAAGAAAGAAAGGCTTTTAAACGCGTAATGAATTTTACAGATGATGAACTTATAAGTGTAAAAAAGTTTGAAGGTTATAAACAAAAAGCCATTCAATCTTATAAAATGACATTAACAAAATTCTTAAATTTACGTGAACAAGAAATTTTAAAATTTGTTATAGGCAATAGCGAAGACATTTATTTATATTTTTCAAATGTTTCTGAATATGATGAATATAAACGAGCAATCATCTCTCCTTTTGAACTTGAACCTGATTTTAATATCGAAGTAGTACATGTAGAATATAATAAGAAGTTTGTCTTGTTAGACCATAGGCACGTTTTAGGTACAATTATGTCTCTTCAAATAGAACGTAATATGTTAGGGGATATTTTAGTATCTAAAGATAAAGAC
>CAVGYR010000214.1:1841-2602 GCA_963633325.1 uncultured Treponema sp. | reverse complement strand
GTGGTTTGAATGCTTGCATGGTTAAGGATTTGTTTAACAACTGGAAGTGGAACACCTGCCGCAACCATTCTTGTTGCCCCTGTATGACGTAAGTCGTGAAATCTTAGATTTTTTACATTAGCAAGTTTGCAAACATTTTTAAAACATTTTTTGATCACTTTAATTCTTTGTACGAAATCAAAACTTTATAAAAAAACTGAATTTCTTCATCTGAAGCATTTAAAAGAATTTGTTGAATAACATTTAATAATTTTTCTCTTGATTGTAAATGACCAAAATCAAAAAGGTCTTTTACTTCAATATCAAGAGCTTTAGTAATTTTGCGAATATTTTCTTCTTTTGGCAAATGAGCACCTTTTTCCAGTTTACTAAGATTAGTTGCCTCAACATCAATCATATTAGCAAGCTCAACCTGCTTAATATTTTTTGATTCTCTGATTTCTCTAATACGTTTTCCTACTAGTACACTTAATGATGACATTTTTACCTCTCTATGCCAGTGTACTATACTTGCATTCTGATAAAAAGATTAAATTATGTCAAGACAATATTTAAAAATGATTGACTTATAACCATTTATGATGATAAACTAACCATAAAATGCAGAAAAATGGTTGAAGGAGGAAAAATGTTAAAGGTTGAAGAAACAGAAATTAAATCTTTGGTTCAAGATTTATATACAGAAAGTGAAATGCAATGAAGCCATAATAACAAAGCTAAGTGAGACAACCGCTACAGATGGTTGTAAAATTCCACCAATG
>CAVGYR010000214.1:0-1831 GCA_963633325.1 uncultured Treponema sp. | reverse complement strand
TGCGTATAATTGATATTTACTTTTGGAAACGAGGAAAAGATTAAAAAAAATGAAAAAATTTTTTGAATATTATATGAATAACAAATTATTGAGAAATTTATCAGCATTACTTATGGACTTATTTATTATAGTTCTAATGAGTTATTCAATATATTACAGCGTAGTAGTAGATATAAAAAATATAAATTGGTATTTGTTAATATTAGCCTTTATTGTAACAATAGCACTAAGATTTTTATCTTACAGAATAAGAGTAGTGCATGTATGTCCAGAATGTAAACAAAATCGTGGAATAAGTGAACACCTAACAAGAACTGGGAATTATAAAAATTATCAAAAATATGTAAGTGGAGACTACTGGTGTTACTCACAGGATGTTGAATATATAAAAACTATAACTTGCCGTTATTGTAACTTCTATGACGAAACATTTTATTGGCAAAATGAAACTTGGCAAGGGGATTTAACTGAAGAAGCAAAAATAAGAAGAGAATCTGAAGCAAGAAGAAAAGCAATTGAACAACAACAAGTGGCTCAAACTCAAGCAATTATTAATGCATACGATAGAATTAGAGAACGGAGATATTAGTAATATATGGATTTTATTGAAAATAAACAAAATTGGAAAACTGGAGAAAGTAGTTTTTGGGAATTTATCATTTTCTTATGGATTGTTGCCTCAGCTATATTAATCATTGTTATATTTTCATTCAAATTATATATATTACCAAAATTTCAAGAATATAGAATAAAACATCCACAAAGCAAAACTAAAGTATTAAAGAACAAGAAAAAAACAAACATAGTAAAAGATAAAACTTTTAATTCAACCTTAAATAAGGCAAAGAATTCATCAAATTCACATTATGAATTAACTGCTCAAACCGAAATTGATAAAAACGGTAAGTCTAAGCCTACAAAAGAAGAACGAAAAATGGAAAAACTAAAACAACAAGAAAAAATTGATAAAAAAGAATTAAAAGCTGAAATTAAAAGAATAAAACAAGAAAAAAAATTACAACAAAAATTGGAAAAGCAAAAATTAAAAAGAGATAAAAAGAATTTTACTAAAATTGAGAACAACGAAAATAGCATTGAAAAAAATGATATTGAAAATTCATCACAAATAGAGGAAGAAGAGAAAGGAGAATAAAATGTCAACACTTGTTAATATTGTGGGGGGGTATATCGTAGGGGCTTTAGCAATACAATGGTTTTGTGGAAATATATTGATGAGGATTCCAGTATTAGATCAATTTGCATTATCAATTCGTAATTTTTTATGTATATGTCTATTTATTATGATTGTTATATACAGTATATGGGAACATTTTCATCCCGCAAGTTAATAAAATAAAAAATTTAACCCTCCTTTTTACATTAAATAAAAGGAGGGTTTTGTAATGAGTAAAAAAGAACAATATGCAATAATGGTTGACTTGACGAAAATACTATAAATATAGTATAATAACCATATTATTTCGTTTTTACACTAGTCAATTTAGTTATACATCTATTGTTCTTACAAAAAGAAAGAGAGATGTTATGATACAAATTTAGCTATAGATATTTCTATAAATGATAAATATTATTGCTAAAATAAATAACACATTTGATAATATAAAACTTACTGAAAATATAAAATTATAAATGTATATTATAAACTTCGGTATTTTGAATTTTATGTTTAGTTTTAAATTAGGGAAATGTTTTTCTATTACAAATTTTCTCAGTAATATTTCTACTATTGCTAATAAAATAAAACAACCTAATAGTAAAAAATAACAAGCTATTACTAAAACATATACCATTATAAGATCGGTGTACACTG
>CAVGYR010000213.1:0-2619 GCA_963633325.1 uncultured Treponema sp. | reverse complement strand
AGTTCTAGATAAATTAACACTTATAAATGAACCTAGATGTTTAGTTGTTAGAGACGGTAAAGAAGAAAAAATATTAATTAAAGATCTAGTTTTAGATGATCTTGTCATCTTTAGTGCCGGAAACCAAATATGTGCTGACGCAAACGTTGTTGCCGGAGAGGCCTTAGTTAACGAAGCCTTATTAACAGGAGAACCGGATGAAATAAAAAAAGGAGTCAACGAGAAACTTTGGTCAGGTTCGTTTATAGTATCAGGAAAAGTATATGCTAAAGTAACTGCAGTTGGTGAGAATTCTTATATAAACAAATTAACTCTAGAATCTAAGAAAACAAATAAAAACGAAAATAGTGATATAATCAGGGGTTTAACTCGAATCGTTCATGTTATCGGTATATTAATTATCCCTTTTGCGATTGCTCTGTTCTGCGAAGCTTATTTTGGTAATAAATCAAATATCACAAACTCTGTAGATACAACGATTGCTGCTATATTAATGATGATTCCAGAAGGATTATTCTTACTAGCTTCGGTATCATTAGCCCTTAGTTCTTACCGATTAGCTAATAAAAAAGTATTAACACATAACATGAAATCTATCGAAACATTAGCTCGCGTTAATGTTTTATGCGTAGATAAAACTGGTACTATTACTGATAGTAATATGAAAGTTATCGATTATGTGTCTATCAGTGATACATCAAAAGAAGAAATGTTTCAAATGTTAACAGATTTTGCCTATGCACAAGATAGTGATAACATCACTATGAAGGCAATAAAAGAAACTTTTAACGGGAATGTTCAAAATAAATTCTTGTCTAAATCAGCTTTTTCTTCAAGTTTTAAATATAGTTCCGTATATTTTGGTTCATATTCATATATTCTAGGTGCCCCTGATTTTATATTAAAAGATGTTGAAAAATATGAAACTGAGATTAATAAATATGTGCTAGAAGGATACCGTGTTTTAGCATTTTCTGTCGCAACACTTAGCCAAGATGGTGGTAAAATTAAAGGTGAAACAAAACCTATCGGTTTAATTGTTTTAGATAATCCAATAAGAGAAAATGCTTGTGATACATTTAAATATTTCAAAAATGAAGGTGTTGAAGTTAAAGTCATAAGCGGGGATAACGCGCTCATGGTTTCAAAGATTGCAAGTAAAGCTGGCATTGAAAACGCATGTAAATATATAGACACATCGAAGTTAAGTGATGAAGAATTAAACGCGGCAGCTACTAAATATAACGTATTTGGTCGTGTTAGTCCGCATGGGAAACTTGTATTAATTAAAGCCCTTAAGGATGCAGGCAAGAAAGTCGCAATGACAGGGGACGGTGTAAATGATATATTAGCTTTAAAAGAAGCTGATTGTTCAATCGCTATGGCTTCAGGTAGTGAAGCCGCAATGGCAACTAGCCAAGTTGTACTATTAGATTCAGATTTTTCCCACATGAAAGAAATAGTAGACGAAGGAAGAAAAGTTGTTAACAACTTAGAGACAAGCGGAGCTTTGTTCTTATCTAAAAATGTTTATGCAATAATTTTAACACTTATTTGTTTAATGACTGTTAGACAATTCCCTGTAAAAACAACTCAAGTTGGTCTTGTTAATACATTTACAATAGGTTTCCCTGCATTCTTATTATCACAAAGCCCTAATAAAAGTATAATTAGGGGTAATTTTATAAGGAACATCTTAAAATATGCAGTACCTGCTGGTTTAACAAATGCGATTATGGTAACGCTTATGTTTTTAATTGGAGGCGCATACGGACTTACTAACGAAGAAATATCAACTGCAGCTACAATAGTTATGGCTGTTGTAGGAATTTTAGTTTTGTCAAATGTTAGTAGACCATTTAATAGATATAAATTTTATGTATTGTTGTTTTCAATAATAGGAGTAGTCTTGAATGTTTTATTAGCATTCACTGTTCCATTTGTTAAGAATTATTATAGTTTTGTTACATTACCATTTAAAGGTATTATAATTCTTACAATCTTAGGTGTATCTTCAAGTGTAATGTATTTAATAATATCTTATTTAATAAGAAGATATACAAAAAGAACTAAAATATTTAAAAATATAATAAAATAAGGAACAACCTATTAGTTGTCCCTAGTAAAACATATCTTGTTTAATTTTATCTACAAACTCTTTGCCTTTTAGATATTCAAGAATTTTATATCCAAATTCTAAACTACTACCTGCAGAACGTCCTGTGATGATATTTCCGTCAATTACAGCCTCTTCACCTGTAAATGTTCCACAAAAATCTTCATTCATAGGTGGAAAACAAGTATAACGTTTATTTTTTAGATGACCTAATTTACCTAAAATAGTAGGAGTAGCACATATTGAAGCTATAGCTTTGTTTTTTACAAAATAATTTATAGCTTCAATATATTTTTGATCATTTTGATTTTCTTTCCACTCAGGTCCACCAGGCAAAACCACTAAATCAAAATCACTAAAATTAACATCGCTAACAAGAGTTAAATTGCTAAAAGTAAGGCCGTGACTCCCGATAGCACTAGTTTTATTTGAAGAAATTAAAACATTAAATCCTGCACGTTTTAATATATCGTATGGACCTACAGTTTCACTTTCTTCAAAAC
>CAVGYR010000212.1:0-2656 GCA_963633325.1 uncultured Treponema sp. | reverse complement strand
TAGATAATAAAATAATGTTTTCAGGAGATACATTATTTCAAGTAGGAATCGGAAGAACTGATTTTCCTACAGGAGATATGAATAAAATGATTGAAAGCTTGAGACGTATTAAAACTTTTGATAAAGATATTAAGGTCTACCCAGGACACGGAGTAGAAACGAATATTTCGTTTGAACTAAAATATAATGAATATTTAAAAAATATTTAATTATAGATTTTAATTTTAAAAAAGAATACAATAAAGCACAAAGGAGATTTTTTATGAAAAAAATTAATAAGATTATTATTTTTATGTTTAGCTTGTTGTGCCTAGTATTAACTAGTTGCGGCGCAGAATATAACGGCGCTATATATCTAAATAATTATACATTAGAATATAAACTATCGGAAACACTAAAATAATTATACATTAGAATATAAACTATCGGAAACACTAAAAGACGGCGACACTATTAGTGGTGTTTTAAGAAAACCTGAAAATGCAATAGTTACATCAACATTTGTTTTAGCTTATACAACTGTTAGTCCATATAACAAAACTAATTATTCTGAATATACGCTTGTTTCATTTGGCGAAGATCTAGTAAAAGCTAATGATGAAATTAAATATGATGTAAAGCTAGACTTAAATAAAGTATTCCCACAAGACGCAGAAACTAAGACAGTTTATTTTGTAATCCATTCATCAGATTGGGATCACACAAGCAGTACTTCATTCAGTTATGCTAGTTTCAATTATTCATGGAATAATAACAAAGTAGAAATATCAAATTAATTAAGGCAGGATTTAATCCTGTTTTTTTATTACCTAAAATGATTTTTAAAAATTTGGCATATTCTTGTTGACAGTGCCAAAATAAAATTATATAATATATTTGCACTAGGAAAACAAGTGTGCTAAATGAGGTGAATTTGAAATGAAAGATAGACAAAAAATAGTCCTAAAGACTATTGTTGAAGAATATATCAAGACAAATGAACCTGTCGGCAGCAAAACTGTTAATCAAGAACCTAACTTACAAAAATATTCGAGTGCTACATTACGTTATGAAATGCAAGCTCTTGAAGAAGAAGGGTATCTTGAAAAAACACATACATCTTCAGGACGTATGCCTAGCGAAAAAGGTTTTAAATATTATGTAGAAAATATGCTCGTAAGAGATTATGAGACAGTAAAGATTTTCCCTATAATTGATAAAATCTTAAAATCTGAAAAAGATAATGATGAAAAAATTAAAGATTTAGTTGATTTCTTATCTTTAGATACAGGTTACATGGTAGCTGTATTAGGAAGTAGCGCAAATTACCAAACTGTAAAAAAGATGGAAATTGTACCACTAAGCGAGCACGATTGTGTATTACTTATTGTTACAAGTGGTGGTAAGGTTCAAAGCCAAAACATCACAATCCCTAAGGGATATAAGATGGATGATTTATTAAGGCTTATAGATGCATTCGATAATGCAATGTATGATAGGTCAGTTATTGAAATTACAAATGTTTTAGGTCGTGAAGCTAAAAAGCCTCGCATAAGACAAATGATTGGTTTCCAAGATGACTTGTTAAACTTCCTTATTAAAGCATTCTCTAGATTCCAAGATTGTGATTTCTATCAAGCAGGTCTTACAAAGATATTTAATCAACCAGAATTTAATAGTCACGATGCGATGTCACGAATTATTCAAATGATAGATGATGAATCTGTCAAAGATGCACTTAAGCATAGTGGAAAAGGCTTAAAATTCTTAATAGGTAGTGACAATCTAGATCCAAATCTAAAAGATTGTTCAATAGTTACTATGCCTTATACATTAAATATGAATGAATTTGGTATTTTATGTATTATAGGTCCTGTTAGAATGAATTATCCTAAGGTTTTCCCTTTAATTGAATATGCGGCTAGCGCGTTAGCAAAATTATATAGTAAGGAGTGATTGTGTGGAAAAAGAAACATTAGAGAAAGATCTTGAAGTAGAATCTAATGGTTCTGAAGCTTCAGAAGAACACGAAGAAGCTAAGCAAAACGAAGAGACTACAAAAAAAGAATCTAATGAATCTCTAGAAAGTAATGAAGAAAAACATAATGAACATAAAAAAGAAAAGAAAAATCATTATGAAGTTAAGATAGAAAAACTTGAGGCTGAAATTAAAACACTTAAAGAAAAGAATAAGAAAGATAGCGAAGAATATCTAGCTGCTAGAGCAGATTTAGATAATCTACGTAAAAGATTATATGAACAAACTCAAGCTGAGAAGTTATATGCATCTCAAGGCCTAGTTGAGTCATTAATCGGACCTGTAGATATGTTATCGAAGATTGTTCAATTTGAGTCCCCAAATCCTGAAGTTAACAATTATGTTATAGGATTTAAGATGATAGTTGATCAATTAAATCAAATTCTTGAAAAAGATGGTGTTAAGTCAATTAAAGCTTTAGGTGAGAAATTTGATTCGAAGTATATGCAAGCTATGTCTACTGAAAAACGTGAAGGCGTTGAAAGCGGTATAGTTCTTGAAGTACTTCAAAACGGTTATATGTATAAAGAAAAAATGATTAAACCAGCAATGGTTAAAGTATCAGAATAAATAAAGGAGATAAAATTATGGCAAAAGTTATTGGTATTGATTTAGGTACAACAAACAGCTGTGTAGCTG
>CAVGYR010000211.1:0-2660 GCA_963633325.1 uncultured Treponema sp. | reverse complement strand
GTCTTTCAAGGAACCTAAAGAATTAGGTACAAAAGAATCATTTGCCTGCATTGGAGCAACAATAGCAGATTACTTTAATGTAAAGAAACCAAAGATTGGTACTTCATTAATAGAAGAGCTTAAATAGAAAGATAGGGCACTTAGATGCCCTTTAATATGCTTATTTAGCGCTGTCTTCTTCAACTTCTTCCCATTTTATGATTTTAAATTTTTCATCTATATATCTTATAGCTCCAGAAGCTATAAGGATAAAAACATATACAAATATTAAAATGGTTGAAACTAAAAATTTGTGTTGTATAAAATCTATTTGATTAACTAGCAAACCAAATAACGCAGAAGGAATAAATAACACGATTAGGATAAATGGTATACTTCTTAAAATATTTGTACTAGCAAGATATTTTTTACCTCATTTAGGACAACTATATCTTCCGCAAATGTCTTAGTATCTAATACAGTATCGTAATTAGGACAATGATGTTCATTAGCTTTCATCTTTGTTTTCTCCTCTGCTCACATATATCTAATTAATAAAACGCAGCAAGATATTTTAGATAAAATAACATCTTGAAGTTACAGTCAGGATTTAACTTCTATCTAATTAAATATTAACATAATCAAAAAATATATTTAATTAAGATGACAACCACAATTTATAAAATCACTTTTCAAATAATGTAGAAGATTTATCAGCTGCAATTCTTTTGTGTTCTTTAGACATATTAGCATAGTGTTTACGTGTTGTTTCAACGCTACTATGATGTAAGGCATCCGCAACTAAATAAATATCATTTGTCTCCTCGTATAGGTTGGTGCCAAAGGTTCTTCGTAAGGCATGTGGTGTAACTTTCATATTTAAGCCAGCTTTATTGGCATACCCTTTAATCATTAATTGAATACTTCTTACGGTCATTCTTTTATGTTGCATAGATATAAATAAAGCAGGGGAGTCAATACCATTTAAAAGGATATCTCTGTCATTATCTACATAATCCCTTAAAGCATCTTCAACAATTGATGAAAAGAATACTTCATCTTGATCTCCACCTTTACGGGTAATTAAAAGGGAGGCGTTATAAAAATCAATATCCTCTAAATCTATTCCGACAAGTTCTGAAACACGGATTCCTGTACCAAAAAATAGCATCATTATCGCATAATCACGTTTAATTATCTTGTTATGACGAATTATTTCACCATTACTCATATTAGTAGTATCTGTTACAGCTTCTAAAATTCTAGATACTTGTGTCTTATCCATAACTACGATATTGTTATCAGGTATTTTTGGTAAATCCATTAAGTCGCTAAGATTGTGATTAATTTCACCAATTCTAAAATAGTATTTATAAACAGATCTTAAAGAAGATATTTTTCTAGCTTTTGAAGATGGCGAACTTAAAGCTTCTTTATAGTTACCATATTTATCAATTTTAAAATGGGTATTTAAAGTTTCTAAATATTCTTGGATATCATCATAGGTCAATACATCTAAAACATCACTAGCTTTACAAGCTTTAAGGTTGATGTCTTTAAAGCCAGCTTGTTTAGATAGAAAATCAAAAAACCGTTTCATATCATAGGCGTATTCTAAACGTGTTCTTTCTGACATTCCTTTAGTTCTTAAATCCTTAAAGAATTTAGACATAAAGTCTGGTAACTCATTAACGATCGTTTTAACTTTTTTATCTAAATTCAGTTGTAAATCATTTTGATATTCTAACGCCATATCTATATTATAGCTAATTATCCCCTTATTTGGTTACTATCTTTTCGTAAAATTATTATTTTGCGAAATTATATCTATTCTTTAGTTATTGCCTTTATTTTCAACTACACTATTAATATTTAATGTTGGTTCATTATATTTTTCAAAATTTTTATGTTTAGTAATATAAATAATCATATAGATAATTAAAATAATAGCTATAAACGCCAAAACAAGAGAAATATACATCAAATTTTCATTAATATTAGAAGCTATATCATGTAAACAGAAATCATATAAGCCATGCATGATAGTAAGCCCTCTTACCATCATAGATGTCACATCAGACCCATTTGCATAAATACAAGCTTCAAGATTCCCAAAACCTAAGCCAACAATAATCATTAAAGATAGAAAATCAATGGAAGAATAATTATAGTCTTTTTTCTTAATTGTGCTTTTAAAAACAAGAAATTTTGAAAGTTCTTCCGAGAATGCCACTAAGATAAATACGTGATATATATTAAGAGACAATTAACCTATACCAATAAGTTTTAATATTATTTCCAAAATATAAAAACAAACACAAAAACTTAAAGTTACATTTGGAGTTAAAAATAATCCTTTTTTAAAAGCGTTTATATACAAAATTTCTTGTATCTTCTTTCTTCCTAGTCTTTAACCAAATAAATAAAAATAAGGAATTAATTAAGCTGATAATGAAAAATAAAATAAGTAAAAGCATTTACTCATTACTTTCAAAACGATATGAATTATCAGAATAGAAACCGCCAAAAGTACCACATACATATATATCCATTTTTTCACCATCAGAAAAATCGATATAGTTAGTATATTTTGGAGCGTCTTTGTAAGCACCTGTAATATGATAGTTTTTATCAAGAGATGCTAAATAAATATTTAATTCTTTGTTTTCAGCAGTTACTTC
>CAVGYR010000210.1:0-2665 GCA_963633325.1 uncultured Treponema sp. | reverse complement strand
CTTTTTTAGTAGCTCTATTATACATATTTATCACCTGTAGTATTTTATGTTTTTTACCCTTCATGGTGACAAATTTTACAGCAACTTGAACTTTTTAAAATTTTTCGACATTTTTTCGTAAATTTTTAGACTAAATTCCGTTTTTTAACGGAGTTTTTTCTTTTTTAGATTTATTGCCGTTTTTATAATGACAAACGGAAATAAACTTGATAAAAGAGTTGTTTTCAGTTAATAAATATATAAATTATTGCATGACAAAAATACGGAGGTTATTTCCGTTCTTTAAACTTATTTCCGTTTTTTTATAATACAAAGCATTACAAAGAATAAGAATATTTAATTAATTGATAACAAACAAAGACAAGCTTTATTTGTATTACTTATTATAATCAATGAAATTTAAAAATCAAGGGTTTTATAAACTCATTTTATTCGCCCTTGATTTTACATTTCATTATACTATAATCAGACTTAATTCCGTTATTTTATTAAAACGGACATTCAAATGAAAATTTACGGTTAAAAATTATTCTTTGTTTTCCTCTTTTGGAATAGGTTGTCCCGTTAATTGGTAATATCTTTTTGTTGCTTTTTCGTCTTGTGCTAAATTTGCCATAGCTAGTACATAATTTGCATTAGTTTTAGAATCCATAGGAATTTTTGATTCTATGGCTTTTCTAGTTAATAAAGTTAACGGTTCTCCAATTGCTTGTTTATAGTTAAATCCAATCAACTGCATAATAGTAAGTGTTTCAACAGATAATATTTTTTCCAACTGTTCTATTTCAACTTTACTTGGGATAAATTCGCTAAATATAGGCAAAAAATTTTCGGTAATATATTTAATATCATCTTCTGTAATTTTTTGAGACACTAATTCTTGTTCATAAGCTTGAGCTATCCTCTGAATTTCGGCTTTATCAGCTAACAAATCGGATATAATTTCTTCTAGTTCGTTAATTGTTTCTTTATTGTCCTTCTTTGCTTTAGCAGCTTTAATCTTATTTGAGATAATACTAGCACCATTTCGAGCTGCAACTTCAGTTAAATTAGCTGCCATCTGTATAACAATTGGATCATTCATTATATCAACACCTCATTTGTATTATACCAATTTTTATAAAATTTGTCTTTATTATTAGAAAATCAGCAAAAATTATCATGACATTTCTTACGACATTTATTGCGACATTTCTTACGACATGATATAATTATGACATAAGAATTAGGAGGTAAAATGTTAAATATAATTGAAGATGTAAGAAATGAATTTAAAGTTAAATTGACTGATAAATTTGAAGAAGAAGTAATATCATTTTTAAATACAAATGGTGGTAATATTTATATTGGTGTTAATGATAAAGGTGATATTATTGGAATTAATGGTAATATTGATTTACTTCAAAGAACTATAAAAGATAGAATTAAAGATAATATTATGCCATCGACATTAGGCCTTTATGATGTTGTAGTATTAGAGAAGGATAATAAAAAATATATTAAAGTAATCATTGCTAGAGGAAATGAAAGACCATATTATTTAAAAGGTATGGGAATGACTCCTGATAGTTGTTTTATTCGAGTTGGTAGTTCTATTCAATCCATGTCTAATGAAATGATAAATAATGAATTTAGTAAAAGAACTAGAAATTCTTTAAAGAATATTATATCACCTAAACAAGATTTAACATTTAGTCAATTAAAAATATATTATGAGGAAAAAGGCTTTAGTATAAATAATAATTTTCTAAAACAATTGGATTTATATACTGATGATGGCAAATATAATTATAATGCTTATCTACTAGCTGATAATAATTCTATTTCAATTAGATTTGGTAAATATGATGGAACTAATTCAGTTAATTTAATTGAAAATGAAGATTTTGGTAATTGCTCAATTATTAAAGCAACTAAAAACATACTAAATAAATTAGAAATAGAAAATAAAACTTTTACAAAAATAGAATATCCAGAAAGAAAAGAAATAAAAATGTATGATTATATTGCAGTAAGAGAAGCAGTTGTTAATGCAATAGTTCATAATGATTGGTCTAATGAATATTCTCCTAAATTTGAAATGTTTAGTGATAGATTAGTAATATCTTCAAATGGTGGAATTCAAGATAATACAACAAAAGAAGAATTTTTAGAAGGATTCTCACTACCTAAAAACAAAGAATTAATGAAAGTCTTTAATGATTTAGATTTAGTTGAACAAATGGGAACAGGAATAATAAGGATATTACAAAGTTATAATAAAGAATCATTTGAATTCTTTCCTAATTTTATAAGAGTTACATTTCCATTTAATGAAAATAAATTTAAGGCAGCTAAGAAAGAAGTTCAAAATAATAATCTAACTGAAACACAAAACAATATAATTGGATTGATGTTAGATTCTCCAACCATAACACAAGAAACACTAGCAAGACTTTTAGATGTTAATATTAGAACTATTCAAAGAAATATAAAAATACTTATGGATATGGGATTAGTTGAAAGAACAGGTGCTACTAAAAAGGGTGAATGGATGGTTAAAATTTATTAATTAAAAAGTCAAGCACAACAAATGAATAATTAAATGGTATTCACAACTTCTTGTAATTTATAAATTTTATTAAGAATAGATTTATCATTAAACTCTTCCAGAACGGCTTCTAGA
>CAVGYR010000209.1:0-2680 GCA_963633325.1 uncultured Treponema sp. | reverse complement strand
ATCACTTCCTAACTGCTATAAGAATTATAGCACACTATCTTTTAAAATTTTATATTTAAAATAAATTTATAATTCTTTAGGACAATTAGTTTTGTATTTAACATCATTAAAACCATATACTTTTTTACAATCATTGCAAATAATTGCTATATAATCTGCACCAACAATACTAAACCCATCACCTTTTAATACTGATATATTTTTGGAATTACATTTAGGACATTTAACTTCTTCTTTCATCACTTCATTCTGACTATATGCATCCCTAACTATTTCATATCCATTTCTATCATATTTAGGAACGTATTCATCTTTATTAAATATTTTAATTCTACCAAACATAAACTCTAACTTATCAACTTGTTTTTCTGTATGGTAGTGTCCTGTTTCCCGTTACAAATGACACAGCATCAATACGATTAGTTTTTTCATTATAATTGCCTATATAATCTCCACCAAGTTTTAATATAAATCTTATTGCATTAGGGTTAATATTTCCATTCTCATCAACTTCGCCAATGATAATCTTATCAAAGAATCTATCAAAACAAGTTTTATCAAATTCTTTTAAAGGTTTTTCACTATCTAAAATGATACTTTCAATTTGTTTTAATTGCTTTAACATTTTAGTATTGCTATTTTTAATAGATTCGTATTCATCTATTTTGATATTTAAAACTCTTAATTCTTCGTTTATTTCTCGTTCTTTATCATTGTAGGCATCTTTATTTTCTATATTATCTAATTTTAAATCAATTAAATTTGATAATCTCTTTTGCAGTGTAGCTCTTTCTTTATATAATTTATCAAGTTTTGATTTACTATCATCTTCTGTTAAAGTATCTTTAATAGCACTTAATAACTTATCTTTTGTTTTATGTCTTTTAGTTATAACAGCATTATATACTTGTATAAACATTTCTTCTAATATTTCTTCTCTTAAAGTAATTGATTCAGGACAATTTTCTTTGTTTACCACTTTATGATAACAAGACCAATATACATTTTGAGTTCCATCTTTCTTTTTTCCACTAACTCGTCTTGCATAATTTGTTCCACATATTCCACATTCAATTTTAGAACTAAAAGCATATTTATTAGTGAATTTACTTGAATGACTTTTTCCCTCTGGTATTATCTTTTTACTTCTTTTAGATAATATCTCTTGGCATTTGTCCCAAACTTCTCTTGAAATAATAGGTGTATGATGATCTTTAACATAATATTGTTCTCTCTCGCCATAATTTCTTTGCTTTTTATGTGTAATAGGACTTATTACATAATACTTTTGACATAATAAATCTCCAACATATTTTTCATTAGAAATCATTTCTCTTACACCCTGTTGAGTAAAGTTTTTACCAGTATAAGTTTTATAACCTTTTTCATTAAGTTTAATTGCTATTGTTCTTGTTCCAATTCCATCAGCATACCAATTAAATATTTGTCTAACAACTTCGGCTTGTTCTTCGTAAACTTCTAGAGTTTTAAGTTCTTTATTCCATTTATAACCATAACATTCAGCTTTACCAACAAATTCTCCTCTTTTCATCATTGCTCTTATACCTAACTTAACATTTTGAGATGTTGATTCACTTTCGCCTTGTGCAAAGGCACTATAAAAGGTTAAAAACATTTCACTTTCTAAATCCATTGTATGCAAGTTTTCTTTTTCAAAATAGACATCAATATTCTTTTCTCTTAAATCTCTACAATATTTTAAAGTATCAAGTGTATTTCTTGCAAATCTTGATATAGATTTAGCAATAATCATATCTATCTTTCCATTTAAAGCATCATCTATCATTCGTTGAAACTCTGTTCTATTTTTAACTTGAGT
The DNA here is from genome assembly GCA_963633325.1 of uncultured Treponema sp. Taxonomy (GTDB): domain Bacteria; phylum Bacillota_I; class Bacilli_A; order Acholeplasmatales; family Anaeroplasmataceae; genus JAEELC01. The sequence continues at coordinate 840 of CAVGYR010000209.1, read as the reverse complement.
TCCTGAAATACCCTCATCAGCATATATTCCTACAAACTTCCAATCTGGATTAGATTTAATAAACTCGCTATAATGTTCAATTTGTGATTCATAACTATTAAGTTGTTCCTCACTATCTGTTGAAACCCTACAATAAGCACATACTCGTTTAATTGATTTCTTAATCGTATTGACACTTTCGGTTATGAGATTAGGTTTAATAATCTCAACCTGTGCCATTTATACCTCTCTTTCTTTCTATTAGTAGCAGTATTTTAAATCCTGCCCTCATAATGATTATACCTTATTTATTCATAAATCTGTAGCCTTTTAATAAAATTTGCTTATTTTTTCTTTCAATATGTAATATTGCTTTTCAGTTATTAAATTTAAATCTCTTAATTTTGCTATTATTGATAAGTTTATTGTTTCATCAATATAGTTTTCTATTTCTAATTGTGTTAATTGTTTTGTATCTGTCATAATCTGATTACCCCCTTTCAAAATATTTTTAATAATAATTCCTCATAACTAATCTCATTCCTTTCGTTCAATACTATTTAAAATCTTTTAATAATTGTTCCATTTCTTGTAGTTCTTCTTTTGTTAGTGGTGTTTTCTCACATCTTTTACCATTCCACACCATAACTCCATCTGGATCATATCTAATATGTGGTGCTTTTCTTCCCTTTGTAATATCATCTGGATTATTAGCAATATCTACTACTGATATAAAACTTTGTATATTATTATTTGAATTTTTATAAGAGTTTAAATAACCTTTTACAAATACTTTTGTTCCTTTAACAAGAAAAGAATTAAAATAAAAGAATTTATTTTAATTCGCGCCTTTCGGCCATA
>CAVGYR010000208.1:0-2728 GCA_963633325.1 uncultured Treponema sp. | reverse complement strand
ATTGTACAAGAGGATATTATTTATTTACATGAGGAGTGAATTGACGCTTACCTTGTGTTTTCACACTTTTATCTTTTCAAAAATTAAATTAATTGAATTCTCTTAACACAATTTCAAAATCATTTTAAATAGAAATTTGTTTATTTAATAAAATATTAATTTATACATTGAATAGATAAGGTAATTTCTCGGATACAACAAAATTTCGAATATAAAAAGTTCTGTTTTTTAAAAAATTATTTTACTCATTATTTCATTTATTTCGATACCATTATTTTAAAGAATGCATCTATAAGATTAATCGCAATCTTAATTAACAAATTATCTACAATGCAACATATTAATTTATCAAGTAAATCATCTTTAATAAAATTCATAAAGATAATAATTCTATTTAGTATTTTTTCGACTTTACGAATTTTTACTAAATAGAATTGTACATGCATTATATATTCAAATCACAATTACAAAGTATTGCTATTTTCATTTTGAAAATAATATTGTTGATAGAATTATTAATGTAGATTTACTTCAATAAATTATAGTTGGAACAGCATTAATACTTAAGCTTAGTAATTCTTGTATTGTCACTAGTTCAAATATATCGATTTATAACAATGAATAGAAATCAAATATTTTTCTCACTAGAAAAACATTTGATAATTATAGTGAATTATTCCTTTAGAAATTTTATTTAAAAAATCAAAATTATCTTTTCAAAAAAATAACAAGTTAAGTATCAAGTTTCTTACTTTAGATTTTTATTAAAACTGATAGCGGCTAATTTTTAGTTCTTAATTTTTCGTTCAGATATTATATAATATCCTCCCATTTTACTTGCCCTTTTAAATTCAACATAACTGTTCAATTTTCTTTTCAAAGAATTTCTTATAATATCTATAATTATATTTGAATACTGTTTTGTTAATAATTCTAACAATTTTTGAGCATTTGTTCCTAGATGCAAGCTTATAGTTCTTAGTATCGAAATATCAATATCACTTAATTTATCATCTATAAATTTTAATTGGTCACTTATTGGTCATTTAATTGGTCATTATGATTAAAATTATACAAATCATTTATAAAAAGCTTTTCCTTAAAGAATTTTTACTTCTCCACTAAAGCTTTTATATACTTCTAAGATTCTTTGGCTTCCATCACATTTTTTAAACATTTAATTTTAAGAAAATATTGACAAGACTAGTATTGCAATAAGTTTTGCATCATCAAGAATCTATTCAAGTGTTATCTATATTAATGTTATTTCTTCTTTCTTAATATTATATGTTTTCTCTGAATATTCTAATGCTTGGGAACAGGTGAAAGTGTCAAGATAAAATGATACTAGTGTTACAAATATAAGAATTCGAAAACGTACCCTTATCAAATATCCAACCAATTTATTTTGCCCAATAAGCATAATTATAATATTCAGTATTTGTAATATTATTCCTTCGCTATAAAAATTTGTATTGTTCCGATAATTGGTAAAATGTTATTCCGCTAGTGTTTAATATTATTCCGATAATTGGTATAATAAATATAAAATTGGAGGTTTTAAATGTATATAACTGTAAAGCAAGCAGCTGAAAAATGGGGTATTTCTGAAAGGCGAATTCGCGTTCTTTGTTCTCAAGGCAAAATTAAGGGAGCCTATCAAGAAAGACGAGGTTGGAAAATACCTGAAGATGCTTTAAAACCAGCAGATGGTAGATATAAATCAAAAGAAAGCATTTTATTAACTATAGACAAAAAGAAAAAAGAACTTGATACTAGAAGACCCTTAACTGAAGGTGAAGTTATTAGACTTAATGAAGAATTTGTAGTTGAGTATACATATAACTCAAACGCCATTGAAGGTAATACTTTAACTTTAAGGGAAACTGATTTAGTTCTTAGAGGTCTCACAATTGATAAAAAGCCATTAAAAGATCATATGGAAGTTGTAGGACATAAAGAGGCATTTGATTATGTTAAAGAATTAGTTAAAGATAATATCCCACTAAGTGAATATATTATTAAACAAATTCACTTCTTAGTTTTAGCCGATAAGAAAGATGATAGAGGTGTATATCGTAAAATCCCTGTGCACATAATAGGAGCAGCACATGAACCTGTACAACCTTATTTGATTCAGCCTAAAATGGAACAGCTTTTAATTAATTTCAAAAACAGCAACGAACATATAGTAACCAAATTAGCACGTTTTCATATTGAATTTGAGTCAATACATCCATTTATCGATGGTAATGGTAGAACAGGTAGACTTTTAATTAATTTGGAATTGATGAAAGCTGGATATCCTCCTATTGATATTAAATATATGGATCGACTTGCATATTATAATGCGTTTGATGAATATCACATAAAACATAATTTATCCGCAATGGAAAATTTATTTGCAAAATACATTAATGAGAGACTTGATTATTATTTAAAAATCTTACAAGAATAAAAAGTATATGTTTCAAAAATTTATACTATTATTTCCAAATACATAATTTAAATATTTCGTATACGTCAAATTTTTACACTGATATTTAAAAAAGCACACTAATATTTTAAAAAAACTGAATTTCGTTATGGTGAATTTCAGCTAATTACTTAATTGTATCTTTAATATTAGTTGAGTATGGTAATAGATTTTCTATAGGTTCTTTATTAATGTTTTCAAATACATAATTTAAATATTTCTCAACATTAATACCATTAATTAATGTGGTTT
>CAVGYR010000207.1:0-2742 GCA_963633325.1 uncultured Treponema sp. | reverse complement strand
ATTTCATATTATGTCAATCCAATCGATGATAAGTCATACATTAATGGTTTTAAGTTCACTTAATCTAGCTAGAACTTATATAGTTGATTTAAAACATGATTTTAAAATATCATATTTACTTTTTGCACTTATGGCTCTTATCGCGTTCGTTTTCTCGGCTGTCAGAAACGTAAATTATATGGCAATGTTAACGTCGGCAGGGCTTCCTGTTATTAGTCTAATCAAGGCACCTTTTCATATTATATTTGTAGTAGGGGCTATCGATTTAGCTTTATATTTATTCTTGAAAATTTCTAAAAAATATGAAAAATATATATTGTGTTATGATATAAAAGAAGAACTTTATAAAAAGGAGAATATTGTTTATGAAGTACACTAATCCTATTATTCATGCGGATTTTTCCGACCCAGATTGTATTAGAGTGGGTGAAGATTTTTATTTAATTTCATCTAGTTTTAATCATTTACCTGCTATACCTATTTTACATTCTAAAAATTTAGTTGAGTGGTCTTATGTAGGGTATGCACTAGATAAACTAGATGAAAAATTTGACGAAGTATGTCATGGTGAAGGCGTGTGGGCTCCTTCAATTAGGTATCATGATGGTTTGTTCTATATAATTTATCCGATGCCTGATGAGGGAATATTTGAAATTCATTCGGCATCTATTACAGGCCCTTGGAGTAAACCTAATTGTTTAATTGAAGGAAAAGGTTATGAAGACCCTTGTCCTATTTGGGATAACGGTAAAGCTTATCTAGTTTTCTCTTTCGTAAAAAGTAGAATCGGATTTAATTCACTCCTTGCAGTAATCGAAGTTAGTCCTGACTTGTCTCATACAATAGGTGATTATAAAATAGTTTACGACGGACATAATGATAATCCGACTATTGAAGGACCTAAATTTTATAAGAGAAATGATTATTTCTATATCTTAGCTCCTGCCGGTTCGGTTAAAGGTGGTTGGCAAGTCGCACTTAGAAGTAAAAATGTTTTCGGACCTTACGAATCAAAAATTATTTTATATCAATCTGATACGCTTATTAACGGACCACACCAAGGTGCACTTATTGATTTAAATGACGGCGAGTTTGCATTTATTCATTTCCAAGACAAAAGAGCTTACGGGAGAATTTGTCACCTAGAGCCAGTTAAATGGATTAATGATTGGCCTCTTTGTGGTTGTGTTAGTGATCCTCTACTTGCAGGAAGCCCGGTATTAGAAGAAGAATATCCTGTTAATGTTAAAACAGATGAAACTATTCAAATAAGTGATGACTTTAAATCAAACAAATTATCATTCATGTGGCAACACCCATCAAACATAAATGACTTTTATGAATTAAATAATGGCCTTGTATTTAAACTTAAAAACACTGCTTATAAGAACGAAATTAATAAAATTCCATATGCATTACTTACAAAAGTTAGTGCTTTAGAATTCGATGTTGAAACCTCATTTGATTTATTAAACATGGCTGAACTTGATCATTTTGGCTTTATTGTATACGGTGTCTCTTACAAATGTGTAGAATTCTTCAAGAAAGATAATAAGATTTATCTAAGAGAAATAGGTGGTGCGTTTGGCGAAGAAGACAATATATTAGAATCTAGAGAAATAAATAGTTCTCTTATAAAAATAATTGCGAAATTTAGAAATAGTAATATATATGATCTAAATTATAATGTATTTGTTAATGACAAAGAAATTATTAAAAATACTAAAGCTACTGCTGGTAAATGGATTGGCTCTAAAATTGGTTTTTATGGCTATGCTGAGGCTAATGGCGGAAACATATTAATTAAATATTACAAAACAAATGTTTTATAGATAAAAAAACTTAGAAGACGCGTATCTCCTAAGTTTTCTTTTTTATATTAAAAGAATTCTATAATCTCTTATAAGTTTATCATCGATTTCTTTATCGTTGTCAAACATATGAATATCGTGCTCTAACAAATAAGAGACAAAATTATCACAACTAAGGGCGTCAAAAGTCATGCATTTAGCATTTCCTAATTTAAAACAACGCGCAATAGGGTATTCTAAAAAAGGCTTCTCTAATTTTAGATAATTATCTGATATATGAGGATTTAGGGAAGAATAGTGTTTAGGCATAAAGAATTCTTTTACCACGTCCCCTTTTCTTGAATAGAAGTGGTATACGTGTTCTGTAAATCTATCACAAACATTGTAATGCTCCTCAAGCGAGTGAACGAATGTATTTTTTGATAAAGGAACACCGATAAATAATATTTTAGCTCCTATTTTACTTAATGAACCGATACAACCGTTAGGACTTACAGGAGTTTGAGAAACATCATCAAGCTTTACATAATCTTTTGCATTTTTGCCGTATGCACACACTGAATGCGTAGGATGAAAACTTCTTGTAAAGCCAGATTCTAGCGCAATATTTGTTAGTGCTCCGACACAAGAATTTGTCATATCTAAATCAAGGACTTGATCGTCTTCTTTCATTTTATCCCACGTGTGAGTAGGAAATATTGCAAGCCCATTACTGAAATATTCCTTAAGGGCCTCAATTAAAGTAATAGATCCCCCTTCAATTTCTCCAATCGATTTAAGCGAAGAGTGAATAAAAATAGTGTCACTAGGTTTAAAATTTTCTTTTAGTATATTTAAAATTTCATCTTTTTTTAACATAAAAAACCTCGGTTTATATAAACACTATAATAATACTATAAATTGGCATTTTTTTAAAAGTATAAATATTTAT
>CAVGYR010000206.1:0-2768 GCA_963633325.1 uncultured Treponema sp. | reverse complement strand
TAGTTCTATTAGCCATAATGTTTCGGTAAATAAAGTTGGTGGTGGAATTAAAGCTTCGGATGGAATGGAAATTGTTTTAAATAATAACTCGCATATTGACTATAACGAAACAAGAAAGTCCAATGATGGTGGGGGCATTTACGCAGATGGAGTATTAAAAATTACAGGTGATGGTACAGGAACAATCTCTTATAACAGTTCTTCTAATGATGGTGGTGGAATTTTAATCAATAATGATGATTGCTATATATCTAACGTCACTATTAATGGAAATACAGCTAAAACAGGCGCAGGTATTTATATCGATAAAGAAGATACTACGATTGAAAATTGTGTTATTACAAATAATATAGCTAGTGGTAATGGTGGCGGTATTTATGATGATAATGATGGAAATGTCATAAAGAATTGTACTATTACAGGAAATAAGACTACTTCTGGAAAAGGTGGAGGAGTCTACGTTTATGGTACAGTTGATGTAGAATTACGTGGAAAGAATATCATTACAGGAAACAAAAAAGGTGATAGTGATAATAATCTTTATTTAGATAACTGGGGATTATCAAAAGCGTATATTAAAGGAAGTGTAGATGCTGGATCTCTAGTTGGTATATCCAGTTCTTCTGATTCAACTAGACAAGTTGGGGATGAACTATATAACTATATTGATGGGACATTCTTACTAGATTCTAATCGTGACAAGTATCATTTAGAATATGTATCTAGTGATCATGAGTTATTTATCAGAGAAGGTGAAAGTGCTAAATATACAGTTTATGTAAATGGTCAAGAATTAGGGAAATACCATTATGGTGATAAGGTAGTGGTAAGTGATAATAACTTTAATCCTGAAAAGGTTTTTGTTGAGTGGGATACAGTAAATTCAACAGGATATACAATACCAAAGGAGAGAAAATCTAATCCTACATTTACGATAGATTCTATGCCTCTTAATGATGTATATATAGAAGCATATTATGCAAACAAAATGACAGGATTGACATTGAAATTGGATAAACCAGTAGCGGGTAGTAACTTACCGAATTCTTTACTATCTATGACAAATACTACAAATGAAAGTGTATACAGAACAGATAAATATGAATGGTTAGAAGTAAATGGTGAAGAATACACACCAACTTCAGGAACAGCGAAATATAATACAAGTTATGCGATTAAATTGCAAATGCAACAGGATTTATCTAATTATTGTGTGTTTTCGGAAAGTCTAAAACCATATAAGGTAAAAATTCAATATGGTGCTGATGATGATCCAAATAAATTAGTTGTTGAAGCGAAAGATGTATCGGTAGATGAAAATGGTACTCTAACGGTTATTGCGAAGGCTTATACAACTGATAAAGAAACAATCACAAGTTTTGATACGGATTCAATTACGGTACATAAAGGAATATCAAAAGAAGAATTAATTGCAGAACTTCCAACTAGTGCAACAGGTAATTCAAATGAAGTTGTAAGTTATGATTCAGATAATAATCCAATATATAAAAAACAAATATATACAGTAAATAAAGAAGGAATCACAACTGAACTTGATTGTTTACTAGATGAAAACGGTAAAGTTGTTCGTCCTGAAACAGGTACGGTTCAAGTAACTTTACCAGTTACAGCACAAGAGGATTTGAAGATAGGTGAGAATGTTACTTATCAAGTAAAAGTAACTGTATTTAATGATGATGATGAAAATATTACAAGTATTAAGGATGCTTCAATTAATGTTCCAGTTGGCGTAACAGTTGATGAATTTAAAAATTATCTTCCTTCTACTACTGCAGTAGAAACAAGTTCTGGATATACAAAAGAAATAAATGTAAACAAAGATTCATTAGGTGATCAATTAAATAGACATTTAGATGATGATGGAAAACTTGTTAAAGGGAATACTGGTGAATATTATTTTGAGATAAATTTAGATGTAGTGACAGATGAAAATCTAAAAAATACAGATTATAAACAAATGAAAGTTACTGTAAATGTAACAGATTCTGAATCAGAAGTTACAACTAAGGATATCACACCAGATACTCCTGATACACCAGAAGACAAAAAGACTGGAATTACAGTAAGTGATGTAAAAAATTATGTATATAATGCAGAAGAACATAAGGAAATAATAACAATTAAAGATACTAAGGCAGATAAAGTCTTAGTTGAAGGAATAGATTATGATGTAACTTATTCTAGAAATAAAGAAGCAACAGAAGACTTTACAAATGTAGGTACAATTACAATTACTGTAACAGGTAAGGGGAACTACTCTGGAAGCTTTGAAAAGACTTACAACATCACTCCAGCACCAGCAACAGTCACAGTAAAAGCTGAAGATAGCGGTAAAGTTTATGGAACAATTGATCCTGAATTGACAGCTACGGTTACAGGATTAAACGAAGATGATACTGTAGAATACAGTGTAACAAGAGCTGAAGGTGAAGATGTTGGAAGCTATGAAATCAAAGCTACTGGTGAAGAAACCCAAGGTAACTACAATGTAGTATACGAAAGTGGTACATTCACTATCACTGCTCAAACGATTAGTCCAGGTACAGATCCAGAAAATCCAGATCCAACATATAACGGTGTTGAAATCGGAACACTTGATGATGTAGTTTACAATGGTATATCTCAACAACAAAAGCCAGCAGTAACTGATAAAGAAGGCACAGCATTAATTGAAGGTACAGATTATGAAGTAAGCTTCAGTGATGATACAACTAACGTTGGTGAAGTAACTGTAACAGTAACAGGTA
>CAVGYR010000205.1:0-2770 GCA_963633325.1 uncultured Treponema sp. | reverse complement strand
CTAAGGCATTAAAATTAGATCTTGAAAAAACTATAATATTATAATTCTCAAGTATTTTTTCATAATTAATCCATTTATCAAAATCATTTAAATTATCAGCACCTATACAAAAATACAAATCATCGTACTCTTTAGACATTTCATTTAACATATAATAAGAACCTTTATAATTTGTATTTTTTTGTTCGAAATCACTTATTATAAAATTATCATCTACTAATTTTAACATGTTATATCTGTCAATAAAATTAGTCATGTTTTTCCATGTATAATTGTCCCCTACAGGCATGACAATAACGTTTTCAGGATTAAATTTTTCTTTTAACAATTTTATTATTTCTAAATGGGCCTTTGTGACTGGATTAAAGGAGCCCCCATATATAATATTCATATTAATCACCGTTTAATTATATCATTTTTATAAAAACATTTTAAAATCTAGGATTACCTTATTTTAACATAAAAGACAAATATTAAACATAATAAATTTTAAGGGTTCAAAATATAAGTATAAAATTTATTCATAACAATTTTTGATTATTTATAATTGTATAATTCATATCAAATTTTAAAAAAATCTGATGTATTTACATCAGACGTATTATAAACTATGGTGTTGATGATAAGAATCGAACTTACGGCCTTTACCTTCGGAGGGTAACGCTCTATCCAACTGAGCTACATCAACATAAGTATCTTATTTTAAATCAATAGCATAAACTAAAAATATTTAAAACAAGGTAAAACTTACATAATCATATTACAATCGTTACCTAAGTTATTGATAAATATATTTTGCCGAACTATCGACAAATCTTTATTGTACCTCAAATAACATAAATATAAACTTAATAAAACCACAAAATAAATTAAAAATATTAATATAGACTTAAGAATATTTAATTATAATAAGTCTTAATTATATTTTTATTTTAATACAACATTCTTTCATTCAGATCTTAAAAATTTAAAATAAAATATCTAGAACACAACATTCGATTCAATTACGTACCCTAATAAAAGTTCTCACCTTTGACTGTTTTAGTCCCCCACTATTATTTATATAGCATTAATCATTCTAATATTCTTGTAAATTATAGAAATCTTATTAGAAAGATACACGTCACTATTTAATGTTTAATCTACTAATTCATTATTAATCCAGTTACCCTTTATCTTTTTACCATTAGCTTTAGTCAAGACACCTTTACCTTGTATTTTCCCATTAACCCATTCGCCGTCATATCTATCGCCATTAGCCCAAATGTATGTACCTTTGCCTTTTTCTTCATCACAAACCCATTCACCATCATATTTATCACCATCAGCATAGAGCATAACACCTTTTCCGTGTCGTTTATTATTAAGCCATTCACCATCGTATCTATCTCCATCTGCCCAAATACATGTGCCCTTGCCCTTTTTTAGGCCATCTGACCATTCGCCGTCATATTTATCACCATTAGGATAAACACATTCGCCTTGACCTGATGGTTTGCCCTCTTTCATACCGCCAGTATAGATTCCAAATTCAATTTCCAATTCAACAGCAAAATTTTCGGAATTTTGTGCAATAATTTTATTATCTTTAAAAATAACACTAGTTTCTATTTCTTTATTTTCACCTTTACAAGGTGTTGTGATTTTCATTATTCCTTGTTTGTTATCATTTTCAAAAACACCAGTGTATTTTTCACCATTGCTTAGAAAAAGTTCCCCTTTTCCATTTTTTAAGCCATTATTAAGAAGTCCTACATATTTGTCGCCATCTGTATAACTAACAGTGAAAATATTTTGCTTATTCTCAGAAGTTATCACATTTTCACCTTTTTTTGATTTCATTATTTTTGTAAAAAGTCTACCGCTAAAATTACCAGAATACTTTGTTCCGTTATCGTCACAATATTCACCAGTATGTTCACTTGTCATCATATTTGCTACACCAACAAAACAACCATTAGGCATAATGATTTTTTCGCTAGTATAGATTTTTACTCCGCCTGCATTTTTATAGGTCTTAATATACTCGTCCTTTCTACACTCAGTACCTGGAAAATGGCTAGGTTTATCACTATAAAAATCTTTATAAATTGTACCATCATTTTCTAGCAAAACACCATTACCATAAGGAATCTTCTTGAACAAGCCTTTAACATCTCCTGAAAACATACCAAGTTCTGTCTTTTTTCCATTAACTGCTTGATCATAACACTCTTTGTAAAAATCATTAATTTCTTTTAAAACTTTTTCTCTTTCAGTCATAATATACTCCTTAAAACTTTGATTTTCGGTTAGGTACTTTGATGGCTTCACTTTCAAATTTTAAATTCATTGTAGAACAAATTAAAAATTTAACAATTTCTATCTTCAAAATCTTATTTATGATTATAAACATATTATCTCTATTTAAATATAGAATGCATCAGTCACTAACAAATTGCAAGTAACTGAATTTTATAGAGAATAATAAAATAATTCTAAAATAATTATGGTGCTGAAGATAGGAGTTGAACCTACGACCTATTCTTTACGAGGGAATTGCTCTACCACTAAGCTACTTCAGCATTGGTGCTCAAAATGAGACTCGAACTCATACGAAATTGATCACTAGCTTCTGAGACTAGCCTGTCTACCATTCCAGCATTTGAGCATACTTAAATTATACCCCTTTAAGGACAAAATTTAAATTTATACACAAAATATCATAAAACAAAATCTCAATATTAAAATTTTAGGCCTAAAGACCACCTAGGGGCCTTAACCTTTTTTA
>CAVGYR010000204.1:0-2813 GCA_963633325.1 uncultured Treponema sp. | reverse complement strand
AAGTGTCAAAGGAGATTGATATTATGAAAAAAGGTAATAATAAAAAGGGCTTTACTTTAGTCGAATTACTTGTAGTAATTGCAATTCTTGCAATCTTAGCTGTTGTATCTGTTGTAGGTTACACAAGCTTCCTTGATAAGGCTCGTAAGTCAAATGATATTTCATTGACTAAACAAATGAACAATATTCTTCAAGCAGAAGAAGTAGACGGAGAAAAGAACGAAACTGCTTATGAAGCTGTTCAACAACTTGAAGAAGGTGGCTTAGATGTAACTAAGTTAACACCTACTACTGATGGCTATCATTATGTTTATGATATCAAGCAAAACAGAATGTTCTTACTTGATTCAACTTACACAAAGGTAGCACCAACAGACGAAGAACCTAGTTCTAATGCATACTTATTTGCATTTGTAGGTAGTACAACTGAAATCAAAAATTTTAGTGGCTATAGTTACTATCTAAAATCAGGATTTGATTTTAGTGAAGCTAAAACTAATAGCATCAAGAAACAAGATACTACTATATCAAGCACTAAATCATTAAAAATTGAAAATGGTGCTGGTGTTGACGTAGGTGAAAACAAAAACGTTAAGCTTACTTATACTTGTAGTGTTACTTCAGATGTAGTTATTAGAACTACTGGTGACCAAGCTAGTGTTACTATTAAGCCAACTAGTGAAACATCAGGATCAACAAGTACTGGGTCAATAAAATTATATGGATTTGCACAAACTGTTGCAGTTGAAACTTCAACACCAGTTGCAGTCTCAGGTGCATGTAATGAACTTGTAGTTGCAAAAGGTACTATTAAAGTAGAAGAAACAGGTGTTGTATTTAAAGCTGTTGTTCCTACAAAGACAACTGAAACAGTTAAAATTGAAAATAGTGGATATGTTAGTGATGTTTATACCGCAAGTTCTATTAGTGTAATTCCTACTACTACTTCTGATAAAACAGAGTCTTATTATAGTGGAACAGTAGAAGTATCTAAAAATAATAGTGCTGTTTCAGGAAATACAGCAGGAGGAAACTATGAAATTTCTACATTAGCTCAATTAGAATCATTTAGAGATACAGTTAATGCCGGAGCAACTTTCGAGAATAAGACTGTTGAATTAAAGAAAGATATTACTTTAAAAGATGGTTGGACACCAATCGGTGAAGGTTCTAGAAAAGTTAACAAGACTGGAATCGGTGGTGATGGTACATATTTTTCAGGAACTTTTAAGGGAAACAATCATACAATTTATAATTTAAACAATAAAGGTTTTGTACCAACTAGTAATAGAATTGTAAAAGATGATGCAATTGTTAATGGCTCTGAAGTAAAAGATCAAGCCACATATGCATATGGATTATTTGCACTTGCAGAAGATGCGTCATTTGAAAATTTAAAACTTGTAAATGTTGATATTGATGAATCAAGATGTGATGATGCGTATATTGATTCTGTCGGTGGATTAGTTGGTTACGTTAAAAATTCTGGATCTATTAAAAATGTAACTGTAAGTGGCTCAATTTATGGAAATGATACTGTAGGTGGAATTGTTGGAAGATATTATAGTACTGCAAATGAAGCTAGTAAAACTTATACTTTGTCTATAAATAATTGTACAAATAATGCAAGTCTTAAATCGGAAAAAAAAGTTGCTGGTATTGTAGGTTACACTCAAATAAGTGGTGGTGCAAAGCCATACGTTACATTTACTGATTGTACAAATAATGGAACTATTACTGCAACAATAGAAACTAAAGATAATGATGCAAAATATTATGGTGACCAATTAATTACTTGTCAAAGTTCAGATCAAGCTTTTATCTTGTGGACTGGATTTAGTGCTAATGGAGAAATTGTTGTTAGTGACACGAATGTAGCTTCATCGGTTTATAATATTTATGCAACGCAAAATAAATTAAGTGAAACTGAAAACAATACTAAAGGCCAAAACTATTCTTCATAATATTTAAACTTAAGGCAATGCTTATGCATTGCTTTTTCATCTTATTAAATTTAATTTATATTATTATTATTATTCATGCGATTTTTATTTAGATATTTGTATTTTTATCAAATAGTTATATAATAGATACAAAGAGGTAAACAAATATGAAAAAGAATATTAAAAATAAAAAACATGGTTTTACATTGGTTGAATTACTAGTAGTAATTGCAATTCTTGCAATTCTTGCATCTGTAAGCGTTGTAGGTTATTTAAGTTTTACTACTCGTGCAAAGAATAGCAATGCTGTCACAGAATTAACTCAAGCTAGAGACCTAATTAGAGGTGAATTCTTAGAAGAGGATGCACATCATTATTTAGTAATTTTAGGTGAAACAGAAAAGAAAACAGATACATCAGAAGAAAACAATACTGCATATAATTTAACTTTTACATATAATGCAAGTGAAACAAACAAGGAAAGAACATTTGTTTGTAAAACTGATGTAGTTCCATCTTTAAGCGGAGATAACAAACAAACACAAGACTCTAAATATAATTATACTGTTGATGGTACGTCTTCAACTATCACTCCTACATGGGATACAGTTTTAAAATTAACATATACAGAATTGTCTACTCTTGGTGGTACATTCTATGTTAATGTAAGTGATACTAAAATAACTTCAATTGTATACAAATCAGCTACTGAAGGTTATGCATTATGGACTATTAGTTCAGATGAAATTACTACAAGCGATGAAAAATCATTTACTGAAGCTAATACAATTCAATTAACTAAGATTACTAAAACACCAAATAATGGCTAATATAGCAATCCAATCCTTGATTAATTTCAAGGATTTTTTT
>CAVGYR010000203.1:2392-2813 GCA_963633325.1 uncultured Treponema sp. | reverse complement strand
ATTTAGAATTAACACTTAAGAATTTAGCATATAAAACATGTAGTGTTTCATATGTTTCTAAGGTTGAAACTAATTCAATTGAAGGTAAACCTCAATATTTAGCAGAAATTTGTGAGAAAGTTAATATTAACGGGGAAGACATCGATAAAATTAAAGATGCCAAGAAAACATGCGAAAGATTGATTGATCTTGTGTATTCGTCAAATGTAGATCAAATCAAAGGAATTTACGAAAATATAAAAACATATAAAAATTTTAGGCATTTAATTATTGGCCTATATTATTTTTTCTATAACAAAGATTTTTTAAGTTTTGAACAAGTGAGCACTAAGATTGCAAAAATCATGTCTACTTTAAATGATATTGATTTTAGCTTATATGGATTTATTTGTGCAAAATATCAAATCGAAAAAAATAATGC
>CAVGYR010000203.1:0-2382 GCA_963633325.1 uncultured Treponema sp. | reverse complement strand
AAGTTTTTTAAAGTTTATGAAAACATTTTAGAAAGTTCTAAAAAAATTAAGAATGTATTATATGTTCAAAGTGCTTATCAACTTGAAAATTTATTCTTCGTTCAAAATAAAGTTATTAATCAATTATCGAATTTGTATATTGATA
Organism: uncultured Treponema sp.; assembly: GCA_963633325.1. Classification (GTDB taxonomy): domain Bacteria; phylum Bacillota_I; class Bacilli_A; order Acholeplasmatales; family Anaeroplasmataceae; genus JAEELC01. The sequence goes on along the minus strand of CAVGYR010000203.1, from coordinate 2,237 downwards.
TAACAAATGAGCATTCAACTTTATATGAAGATTTACAATCTTTATCAAAAAGTATAGAGACTTATAAAGTGTTCTTCAATTATTTTGTATCGAAAGAAACGAGTTATAACGATCTAAACGTGAGTGATAAAATTTTCTTAGACTATGTTGATGTTAAACCTCGCGACGTATATAAAAGTGTAGATTTTGTAATTAACAAATGTTTACCATTAGCTTATAAGGAAAACAATGAATTTTATATAACGTTTTATACATTAGAACTTGAGAATTTCTATAAAGAAAATACTAGATATAAAAGATATTTTGAGGTTGAAACAGCCTATAAAGAATATCTAGCTAAAAAATATATGTAAAGGAATTACAATGAAAAAGGTACTATTATTAATTATTTCTTTAATTATTTTATCTGTTTTTAATATTAAAAGTTATGCATATATAGGCAACGGGTTTGTATGGTCTCGTAGTGATTTATATGTCGACGTCAATACATCTTTTGAATCGTATATAAGCCAAATTGAAGTTAAATTTTATTATAATGGATCACTTACAAATGAAGAAGTGAAAGTAGAACTTGACAGATTTTATTATGGCTCAAATACGATAGAAACTGATGTTGTAGGGGATAAAAATGTAATGCTTTATGCTTATGTTCCTGGGTATACAAATTATTCTAGAAAAAACATCTTAGTTCATATTATAGACAATGAATATCCAGTTATTAAATGTATAAAGGAATTAGTTTGGGGACCTAAAGATGATATTAATCTTGCGGATTATTTTATGGTTTCAGACAATGATAAAATTAAAGAAGGTACATTAAGTTATTCTTATAATGAGAATGAATTATACAATGTAGGAGAACATGAAATTACGGTAACTGTAAGTGATGTATCTGGAAACATGACTAGCAAAATATTTAAATATAGTGTAGTTGATACAAATTCACCAGTTTTGACATTATCAAGTAATATTGAAATAGAATACGGAGATTATAATTTTGATTTAAAAGATTTTGTTTATGCTTATGACCTTGAGGACGGTGAACTTACAAGTGCTGTTTCTTATACAAATTTTGATCCTTATAAATTAGGTGAACAAGAAATAATATTTTCGGTAAAAGATTCTGCCGGACATTTGACCGAAGTTAAGAAAACTATTAGTGTTGTCGACCTAACTGCTCCTATCCTTGAACTTTCTACATATTCTGATACTTATTATATTGAAGATATAGAAGAATTAGATTTAAGAAAATATGTTTCTAAAGTATATGATAATGTAGATGATTTATCATTTAGCGATGTTATTGTTGATACTGCTGATTTGAGTAAAGCTATCGGTACATATAAAGTCGCATTTACACTTTTTGATAATGCAAATAATTACACCAAGAGATATTTAACTTTACAAATTAGATATAAAGAAGGGCCTATAATCGAGGCTGAAGATTTTAGCATAGAAGTAGGGGATAATATAGATTGGTCAAAATATGTAAATGTATACTCTGCTTATGATCAAAATGTAGCTAATAATTATATTATTGACTCTAAAATTTTAGATACTAATCAAATAGGTACATATGAGGTGATTATTGAAGCACTTGATTATGCAGGTAACGAAGCTAGCAAAAGTATAATGGTTACAGTTAAAAATGATTCATCATCGGCTACATTAGAAAAAGCTTCGGATTTTTATTCATTTATTTATAATTATAAAATTTTAATAATTATAGGTATTGTTATAGGATTTGCATATTTAGCCTTTTTCCTATATAAAAGAAATAAAAAATTAGGCGTATAATGTAAATATGATATAATTAAGAAAAAAGAAAGTGAGGGAATACCACATTAGTGGTTAACTATATGGCTTCAATAATTTATGGTCAAACTGAATATAATATCTTGTCAAATGCACTTCATGTTGAAGACTATGTAAGAGAGGCCACACATAAGGGCTACAGCGCTCTCACTTTAACAGATTCAAATCTATTTTGTGCTTATAAATTTATTAATTTATGTAATTTGAATAATATTAAACCTATTGTAGGGCTTGAAATCAAATATAATCATAATGATTTTAGAGGTCTTATACTAGCTTATGCTAGAAATTTAGATGGCTATAAAGAATTAGTTGAAATTTCTACTAATAATAAATTATATGATAAGATTTATGATTTAGAAGAATTAACTGAATTTAAAAATCTTATATTTATTTCTACTTATTATGACTCTGAATTTTGT
>CAVGYR010000202.1:0-2821 GCA_963633325.1 uncultured Treponema sp. | reverse complement strand
TAACCAGACTTATTAGAACCTATACGTTTAATTAAATTTTCATTAGTAAGTTTTTTTATAGCTCTCTGAACTGTTGTTTCAGTTCTATCAATAAGTTTTGCAATTTGTTCTCTTTTTATTCCTTTATTATTTTTGATAATATCTAGAACTAAAGTTTCAGTTTTGGTTAAATTTATAGATGCATTTATTGTATCATTTATGGATACATTTTGTTTTCTTAAGAATTCAAATACAAAGCCAAATTCATTGTTTTTATATGAATAACCAATATTCTCTTTATCACAAAGTTTAAAAACTCTATCAAAGCCAGTACCAAACGACTCAATAGTTTTATTCAAATATAATACAGTATTAATCAATGGATTTCTAGCTATAGGTCCGTTATTTCCATTTGCAAAATCAACAGGAGATTTACCTTTAACTAAAAAGCCTGGATTATAAATGTGAATTTTATTTGGTGTAATATATATTTCGTTAAAAGAACTATTATTTACTTTCATGTGGGCAAAACTGTTAACAACTATTTCTCTAATAGCTTCTACAGGTATTTCTGGAGTTTCAACCCTATGCATACCAATAATTTCCGCATTCCAATGTATATTTTTCAAAATGTATTTATACGCAAAATCAATACATTCAAATATATTACCTTTGTAAATCACATTATCAATGAATGAAATTCTTTCATCAGTAGGATAAATGGCAAGCTTTAAAGTTAAAGGTTTTAGTGTTGAAAACAAATAAAGTCCTGCATTATTTAACTTATTATATTTCATTAAACCTAGTTTTGTTAAGGCATCATTTGTATCCTTGTATAAAAAAGAAATTCTTCCAACTTCATTACCTTTATTTATATATGAAATCAAAAGGTCTTCATCAACAACTTCTTCACCATATTCAGTTAATTCATTTTCCCATTTAGAATAATCAATATTTTTATTTACAAAAAAATCTTCTAATTGATTATTTGTCATTTGTAAATCTTCATCATCTGATCTCAAATAATACCTTCCGTAAGCCGCATAGGGTTTATCTTCGCCATACGCTTCAACTTTAATAATATTTTTATTATCAATTTCAAATAAACTAATTGTTGGCGAAATGACTGGCCTTATATAATTCTTTATTTCTTTTGATATACTTTTTGTTGTATCTTTACCGATTTGAAGACCAAAAATAGATCCATCGTTTTTTATGCCAAAATATAAGACCCCATGTCCATGTTTATTAAGCATAGAAGCTAATGAAATAACACCTAGTTGTAGTTCAAGAATAGTTTTTTTAAATTCTAATTGTTCTGTCTCTCTATTTTCCATAATCAATACCTCTAGAATTAAATCTAATAAATTTATTTTGCCATTTATAGGCACATTTATCAATACATTTATAGATACATTTTAACTTATCATCAACGAAAATATTAAAAAAACAGCTAAATTTCTTTAGCTGGATTATAAATAAAAATTGAGAGTTGTACTTTATAAACTTAAAAGACAATTTATTAATTACTCAAACAATTTATGAAGTTTAATATTGCGATATGTTGCTATATAAAGTTCTTTACGTGCATTTTGTATAATATCTAAGATTTGATTACGATAATCTTCATTCTCAAATAATTCTACTACGTAATGATTATATCTTGTGCCTTTAAAGCTTTCGAATTCCGCAATTATAGTTTCAAGAGATTTTGCTTGTTTATAACTTCTACCGATGAAATCTGTTGCGGCCTCAAGAGAATCCGCAATACTAATGATATCAACAATAGGTTTAATATCTTGAGGACATTTTTCTACATTATAAGGATAGCCACCAAGTTCATCATATGTTTTATGGTGATATAAAGCACATAATGCTAAATCCTTTTCTCCTATAATAGATAATAATTCATACCCAAAAGTAGGGTGAGCTTTTACACAAGCAAATTCTTCATCAAACAAACTTCTTTCATATGTAGAAATATAAGAAATGATACTAGCTTTACCGACATCATGATACAAGGCACCATTTTTCGCAAGTTTAATTATTTCTTCACTCTTTTCTATGACTTCTTCTTTTGAGGTTGTACCTAATACATTTATAAAATAACTAGGATTATATTGTAACAATATTTTTGTGATTCTTTTTGTTAATAAAGCTACTAAAGCCGAGTGAATGTATGTAGGACGATGGCTAAACAAAATATAATCAAGAACGGATCTATTTTTGTCTTTGTTGTCTAAAGATTGCGAAATTGTTAGAACTGCAAATGCATTATTTACAAGTTGAGGATAATCCCTTTCTCGTAAATTTTCTACATAATTAAATGCTTTCGAGGTTACATCATTTATTTGTTCACTATATTTTTTTCTCTCTTCTTCATTCAAGAATTTCTTATAGTCTAATAAACGACTTGTTAAAATAACAATTTCTCTTATACTTTTAGGAGAATAATCAGAAAAATTTGCAGAATTAATTCTTTCGATTATATAATCCATAAATTTAGAAAGAGAACACATTTGATTGTGATATCTTATCGCATGAGAAAAATAGCCAATTCTCCAATTTTGAAGTCTATTTTCATCCTGTAAATTTTCTTTTTCTTTATTTTCTATATATAAAATTGAATCGTAAAACGATTTTACAAGTGCTTTATCAAAATCATCATAATCATCTATTTTTTTATTTCGAATAAAATTTAGACAAGATATTTTATCTAAGTGGGTAGTATATATAATATTATCAAAAGGAATATCAGGATTCTTTTCTCTAATATCTTTTTTTGAAGAAAATTCAATAACTTTATTTGCAATTTATAAAGATTTTATGACAGACTCGCGGT
>CAVGYR010000201.1:0-2836 GCA_963633325.1 uncultured Treponema sp. | reverse complement strand
CTCTTATTTTGTCACTACGCATTAGAGGAGTTGCAAGACCTGCATCAAGCATTGTATAAGTAAAGCTTTCTTCCTTGTTTTTTAAATCAAAAGGTATCCCACAAAGATATCCCTCTATCAAATCATTTAAAAATAATGTAAGAGAATCTAATATTAGTAGTTATTAAAATAGCAGCCTTGTTAGACTGCTATTTTTAATCTTCTTTTCTTTTAACTATGTCTTTAGAATGAACATGTATCTCTTCAGGAAGAGTATTAGACCATGGTAGTAATTCTTCTATAGGTTTCTTATTTATATTATCTATAACATATTCTAAATAAACATCAGGTCTTAAAAAATTAGCAGATGCAGTTTGAATAATTGAAAATAATATAGCAGTTATAGTTGCTCCATTATTTGTCTTACAGAATAAGAAGTTCTTTCTATCTATTACAAAAGGTTTAATTGCTCTTTCACTAGCATTATTTGTAAGTTCTACATGCCCATCTAAAAAGATATTAAGCATATCATCATAAGCATTTTTAAAGTAAGTAACTGCTTTATCTAAAGGACTATCTTTTTCAGGATTTAATGAATAGACATAATCATGAAGCTTATTAATAGCAGAACGGAATACTTTTGAATTTCGATAATTATATATTTCATTAGCAGTCATTGATTTTGTCTTTTCATTTAATGAGAAGATATTATTGAATAGTTTAACTACCTGATAAGCTTTAGTATTCTTAGCTTTTTCTTCTTTCATACCTTTGATGATATTTAAGAATTCTCTTCTAGCATGAACATAACACCTACATAATTTAACTCCTTGTTGTTTTAAGATGTTATATCCTGGATATCCATCACAGTGTAAATAACCATTAAAGCCTTCTAACATATCTTTTATATGTTCTTTACCTCTATCCATTTGAAAGTCATAGATGAAGATAGGATTATCATAGAAAGATGATATATAACAGAAGATATATGAATTCTTTCTTCCTATATCTTCATTATCTAAGACTTTTAAGACTGTTTCATCTGCAAAGATACATTTACTAGAATTGTTTATTAAATGTTCTTTAAGCTTGTTATATAAAGGAGTAAGTAATTCTCCTGTTAACATATACCAATTAGATAATGTCTGTTGAGATATGTTAAATCCATGCTTTTTTAAATATCTTGCTTGTCTATCTAGTGGAATAGCTAAAGATAACTTACTATCGATAATAGAAGCAGCTAAAGAAGGAGTTAAAATTGAATGAGGAAAGACTCTATCACTTATAGCTTGAACTATTTCTTCAGTATCTTTGTTTATATATTTAGGAGTTATTATTTTCTCTACACAAAAAGAAGCAGGAATACGGTGTAACTTATAAGAGATATCTTCTCCTATCTTTATTAAATCAACTTTAACATTAGGATCATTTTTAACATCAACATCAACGACAGTCACCTTTTTTACAAGTTTCTCTAAATCAATATCTTTAAAATTCTTAGTTCCTTTCCTTGTCTTTTTAACTGTCATTTCTTTTTCAGCTTCATTGATTACATCATCTTTTTCTTCTCTTTTTAGATGTTCTGATTTACTATCAAATAATTCCCTGTTATATCTTGAAATAGTTAGATTTTTATTGAGAAGTTTCTTAAGTAATTTATCTATCTTAATCTGCATCTCTTTCTTTACTTTTTCAGTAACTTCTATAGTTACTTTGTCAGTTACTTTATTGGTTACTTCAATAGTATTTTTTCTAATTAATTCATCGATTGAAGATGTCAAATCATCTAGTTCTTTTTGCTTACTTTCTAACTGATTTTGACAATTTAAAAGGTCATTTTTACAATCAATAAACTGTTTAATTATTTCTTCTTTAGAAAGTGATAAAAGTGCGTTGACATCGATATTTTTCATAGTAATATTTTACCATTTTATACTATAAAAATAAAGATATTTTTATCGATTTTATCGATATTTTAGGTAATTAAAACTATATAAAATCTATATGTTTATTTTTATGTTTTAACTCTATTTTATTGATTGATGATATACCTTCAATTATGTATAAAAACTCATCAATATCTATTAGTTCATTATTATCAATTGAAGGATATAAAAACTTATTTTTAAATAGTTTCTTTTGATATAACCAGACAGCATCTATAGTAGTTTGTATTATCTTAATTGTTCTTCTATTAGATGAGCAGAAGATATATAGAGAGTTATCTTCTATATTATCTATTTGCTTTCTAAGTCCGTTAATTCCTAGTCTCATATCAGTTGCACCTGGATATAAATAGATGTGTGAAATATTCTTTAAATCAATCATTGTTTAATACCTCAATAAAAGATCTAATATCTTCTTTTAGAACACTTAGCTTATAGTTATTGACTTTGATATTGATATACTCATCACTCTTTTCTCTCTTTAATAGATTAGTAATTTCTATCATATTGTTATCAGATAACTTTAATTTTCTTTTGCGTAACCATTCTAAAAAAGTAGTGTACTTAAGATTATGAGTTCCTGCAAATTCTCTTGCTGATAGACCACTATTGTTGAATTCATCAATAAATTGATTCCTCTGTTCATCACTATAATGATTCTTCATTTAAAAAGCCTCCTAATTTATGATGAAATCATAAACCAAGAGGCTCTATTTATCTAGATGGATATCTTTGTGGGATACTAATAAAACCAAAGATGTTCATTTTTGAAAATGTATCTGGCCTTCTAAGCATGCAAAATGGTACATTAATTGAGACAATAAAAGCAAAATTTGTTTCTCTTGGTTATGATTTAAAAATTAAACTTCTAGATGCTGCTAATTATGGTGTTCCACAACATCGTGAAAGAG
>CAVGYR010000200.1:0-2855 GCA_963633325.1 uncultured Treponema sp. | reverse complement strand
AGATAATTATGGTAATTCTTAGTCTTTTCTAGAAATTCTTGTTTAACACTATCATCAGCTTTTATACTGTCACCCATGATAAATAAAGGATTATCATCTTTATATGTAATATTATTACAGCTAGATAATAAAATTAGATTTATTAAAGGTATTAGTTTTAATATGTTCTTTTTCATATAGTTTTATTTCCTTTATTGAATAGGTTTAAATGGTTTAGTTGGTTTAAATAATTCATAATTACATTTTACACAACTTCCGGTAATTTTATTAATTGTATGTTTTTCTTTTGTTCCTATTAATCCACATTTACACATTGAAGTATGGTAATTAATGTCATTATCTAATTTATATAAACTATATAAATGTGTTTCATATTCACTATATCCACATCCTTCACATATCTTTTTATGAGCAGATACAGTTCCTATTTGTTGATATTTAAAACTGTGATTTTTATTATCTTGATATCCACAAATAGAACATTTAACTGAATGAGAAGTAGAATCTAGCAAACTATAATTTAATTTGTGATTTTCATCAGCAAAATTATATGTTCCACATGCACATACTTTATTATGCTTACTATTTGTATAATTCCATTCAAATGTATGATGATGTAAATCACTATTTTCCTTTAAATAATCACCTATCTTTTTAATAGCGGTTGGATTCTTATTTTCAAAGTTATGACCAACCATATAATTAGTTTGGGCAGTATATTTTTTTTGATAATAGTAGTTGTTATCTTCATCACCTAAAGTAATGATATCTCTTTTAGTAAATTGATAATTACTATTATCAATATCGCTAGCTAGATAAGAATAAATATCTTTCTGTCTAGTTAATCCTAATTGAGAATCTAGATTAACACAAATATCAGATTGGATTATTGAATCATCGTTTTTATTTCTACAAAAGATATCATAATCAACAATTGAGTATAAACGCTTTAAAAAATTGGCAGTAATTTCACTTTGTATTTCCAAGTCTTCCATATTAAAAACTTTTGAAAACAATTTTAAAAAGCCATTTATTTTATCACTAGCCTCAATTAATTGTAAGATGTTCTCTTTTAAATCGCTATTATTTATATTATTAATTAATTCATTAATAAAGTTTTTGGAATCTTCTTTAGAAAGAAAATTATGAGTATAATCTGACATTTTTTGAGCTAAATTATCTAAAAAATTCTCATCTTTAGTTAAAATATTTCCTATTGTATTAATAAAATATTGATATGTTTGATTAAAACCAATTGCGTATGATTTAAATTTATTTGCACAACTATTAAAACTATCTTTATAATTTGAATTGTTTAGCATATCATCATATCCACTAGGATTTAAAGCATCACTTCTAAAAGAAATTAAAACATTATAAAGAGAAGCCCAATCATCATAAATAAACTTTGTATCTTTTGTTCTATTTATTGACAAATCTTCATATTTACCATCTGAATATGGAGTTCCTAAACTAATTAAATTGCTAATAATATCAGAATGATTAATAGCATATTGCATATTAACTAGTCCACCTCTAGATTGACCAATTAAATTGATTCTAGGTAAGAAATCATTTTGATATTTAGCTATTCCAAGTAATATAGTATCTAAACTCTCATCAAAATCTTTATAACATTCTTGATTAGTTTTAGGTTGTGATTCACTTCCTAAATCACCATCATATATTAAAATTAAATGGGATTGAGCATCATTTTCTGTGATAGTTTCATTAATATTAAAATGATAGTTATTATTTTCTTTTACTAATCTATCTAATACAGTTGAATTGTTTACGTATTTAAATCTAAATATATTTGTTTTATAAATTGTTCCTTCTTTAAATTCTTGAAAGTTAATAAGTTGATTTATTTTAAAAGGAAGAATATAAGAAGAATCTGTATCATATATATCAACTTTATTTTCATCCTCAGTTATAGTAAACCAATCAGAAAAACTTCCAGCCATACCATGAGTTAAAACAGTGACAGTAGCGCTATTTGTAGTATATTTACCATCATCAATTGATCCACCAATTTCTTTATCATATGTGAATTCTTCTTTACTTGAAGAAGCGGTTCTAATATTCTTTTCAACAAGATTTAAAGGATCATAATTAGTAGGAGAATCTGCCTTATTAACATTTAAAGAGATATTATTAGTTAACATTAAACCAATTAATGACAAATTAGCTAAGATAGACATATTAAGTCCCCCTTATATTTCAAAATTTATATTTCTTATTTATATTTAAACATAAATTAAAAGATATGTCTATAAAATTTAAAAGAAAATTAAAAATATTAGATTTAAACTCATATTTAGAATTTAACTACTCAAAGTTTATGATTTAGTAAATATTTTCAATGTTGTTAAAACAAGATAGATTTGAAGACTTAAAATTTGAAGTAACTAAAGAAGTCGAAGAATATAAAAATTTAATTACCTAATGATTCAGAGAAAAATTGTATATCTTTTTGTGAATTTTATAAGGAAACAACAGAAGTTAGTTCTGTTGAAGAATTATGTAACATACAAAGGTATGGTACAAAAGTTATTGATATGTTGACTTCAATTACAGATAAGGATGTATCAATTTATTAAGTGTTTAATTCTATAATTATCATCATATTTTTGTGATTTTGTATTGTCTTATAAATTCTATTATTTGACTTACAAATATTTTGTTTTCAAATATTTTTAATTTTTGTGTTTAGGATGTAATATTTCTGCTTTTTTGTAGCTTAGGAAATTGTATTTACAATGTATTTTGTAAATTAGTTTTGGATGTTCCAAAATATAAACACTAAATTGCACTGAGGTGATTTTTTAACCCTTCTAGAAAGTGATAAAATA
>CAVGYR010000199.1:0-2887 GCA_963633325.1 uncultured Treponema sp. | reverse complement strand
ATTTTTCCTTTCCTTTTTAATATTAATTGCAGACAAAATATTAAAAGGATTGGGCTGAATCGTAATATCGTTTTTCAATGCACAATTCCAAATTGCCTTGGCCTTTTTCAAAGTATTATTGTAAGAATATACGGGCATTATCTTCTTTGCTTCAATTGCCCAGTTTTGAACAACTTGTTTGGTGATATCAACAACTTTCTTATCAGAAAAGAATTGAAGATAGTTCCTATATAATCCTTCTCCGGAAGTTATTGTATTCATTGAAAAGTTGTTTGCTTCGGCATATGTTACATAGGCTTTATATAGAGAATCAAATGTTATTTCGGTATTTTTTATGCTTAGTGCAAGTTTTTTCTCATCCCTTAAATTAAGCAACTCTCTTCTTGCTTTTTCTGCTTTGGATTGAGTATCAAAATTCTCATACCTTGTAATCCATCATTTATTGGGAATTGTTTACTTTTTCCGGTTTTAGTTTCTGTTGTATGAACATACCCTGTTTCAATATTAGATACTTTTAGTTTTAAAATATCAGAGATTCTAAGGGCAGTATTTAATACCAGTGCAAAAAAGAGCATAATACTTTCTAGTCTTTTTTGTATTAAGTGAAGTTTTAATTCCTTCAATTATTGAACGATCTTTTATAGGTTCCGCCGCCGTCGCTGTATTAATTTCAGATTCTATTCCAGTATTTGGGTTAATTCTTTTAAATGTAGATTTTCTTTTTGTCATTTTGCCCTTACAATCATCTATTTATCTGCATCTCAAGTATAACGCGCATTCTCAAAAACTCAACTCAATAGAATGAGTTTTATTACAAATCTTCGCATATTTCTATTGCTAAATTTGCCTCATTTACTTATAGCAAAAGAGTTTAAGGTAGTTTTATAAAACTCATTAAAATGGCAATAGAATGAGTTTTTGCAAATTTGTACAAAGGTTTATTCGTGATATAACTTATCTGATTAAATCTTTGGAAAGTGTTCCATATTTTTCTATTACATAATCTTGATATCTTCTTAAATTTTCATCTGCCAACTCTTTTACTTTGTTTGTTAATTTTTGACAAAATTCAAAGAAGATGGTTTTATCTATTAGAATATCAAAATCAGTTTTAACTTTTTCGAAACCATAATACTGCTGTATTATACGTACTTTATTATCTTTTATCCAAGTAAGCCATTTAAACTCAGATAATTCATCATTTATATAAACGGCAAAGTTATCATTCTTAAGCTGTTCTTTAAATGTAGAAAAAGATTTCAAGAAATCTATTGAATATATACCTAATTGTTTGAGCTTCTTATCTGATATTATCAATGATAATTCAACTAAAGTATCAAGTGATTCAATACCATTATAAATTTCATCATAGTCTAATTCACTAATATCTTCATCTAACTTTAAAACAAAATCAATTTTTGAAACAGATGTTGTCTCAACTTTAGGATATGGAATTTTTTCACCTGGCAAGTAATATTTACCCTTGTAGCGAGTTACGTCAGTAGTAAGATGTAATTGGTGGGCACTATAAGTTCGAACATCTACGATTTCGTATTTTACAAACCCTTGTTTCTGAGCATAATTATCCCATTGTGATATTTTACAACTTGGCCGCATTGAACACCAATGTGAATTTTCGCTTTCCTTATAAAATAATGTATAATAATCCTTTTTCATAACACTCTTCTTTTAGCTTGCTTTATAGTTATAAATCGGTACTAATCTGTCAATAATATCAGCACTTGGTGCAATCAGTTCTTTTATAGTATCACCATTTTTATAAGCCATTGGGCTTTCATCCAATGTTCCTGTAGAAATACAAATACTATGTATTCCTTTCATATTCTTCCTAAAAGCTTCCATTGTCAATATCTCTTTTGCTTTGCTTCTAGAAAATAATCTTCCGGCTCCATGTGGTGCAGAATTATTCCAATCTACATTTCCTTTTCCGGAAACAATAAAACTCCCATAAGCCATGTTTATGGGAATTAAAGCTTTTTCATTTTCTTTGCAAGAAATTGTCCCTTTTCTTATTATATTGTCTTCGCCAATATAATTATGTATTGTTTCAAAACTTTCTTCAGCTTTCCAACCCATATTATTCAATATTTCTTGAACCATAATGTAACGGCTGTAATGACTATATTGATTACATACTTTAGCACATCTTAAATAAAATGTATAATAAAAACACGAAATTAATATTAACGAAGAGCAAACTGATTTTTTTTCAGATAAAAAGAATTTAGCCAGTTTGTAGACATAAATAAACCCTACAACCAAACACAGTTGTCCTAACAAATAAACTAAAAAAGAATTATGCCCTAAAAAGTTGTATATAGGTGCAATTAGCCATCCGGACAAAGGCGGATGTTTGTTCGTTCCAAAACTGAATAGTTCTCCCCATGTAATTGCTTCCATTGAATCTATCGAAATAATATTTCTCAATAGCTGTAAATAGCTTATGCTTTTGCCATTTGTGCAAATGTAAGCAAATGTAACAGAGCTCAAAGTTTACTAAATATTTAACTTTACTAAAATAGTATATTGGGTTATACTATATTAAGAAGGTAAGAATAGGGTAATTGTTGTTGTATGGTTAAAAATAAAGTTTCGAAATTTGCAGGATTTTTGGCGGCAGTTGTATTAGCGTCTGTAAATATTAACTCTGTTGAGGGTGCAGATATCAGTAATAGTACAGAGTTGACAAAATCTAGTAATTATCGTGGTACTGTAAATATTACGAACGATATAACATTAGGTAGTAGTTTGTCGCCGGTATCAATAGGGAATTCGAATGTTACTATTAATGGTAATAACAAAACTATCGATATGAATGGTAACAATTCAAACTTGTGGACGTTTAGTTCCTCTAAGACCGGAGAAA
>CAVGYR010000198.1:0-2908 GCA_963633325.1 uncultured Treponema sp. | reverse complement strand
TTCGAACTTCTGGCCGCTCGCTTAGAAGGCGAGTGCTCTATCCAGCTGAGCTAATGTTCCAACTGCGCTTAATTATTATAAATTAAAATTTAGTAAATGTAAATACCAAATTTAAAAAAACTTATAATATTAAGCTACTATTTATTAATCTTAACAACTTTTACATCTTTTTCCACAAAAATAGCCTCAATAACTGAATTGCTTACAAGGTATATTACTACTACAGATGTATAGATAAGAGTGAAAACTAAACTTTGTTTTTCAATATTAACTAGTTTAAAGGAGTTTAAAATTGAGCTAACTACTAAAGAAAAACCACAAATAAAACTAAATATAATATTTAAAATCTTATAAAAAGTTTGACTATGTTTAAAATGCTTTTGAAATAGTCTTTCTTTATAACTTTTAGGACTTACAATATAATAAATTCCTAAATATATTGCAAGTATACCTAAAAGAAGCGCTAAAAAATCATAAAAATACATTATTCTATTTCCTTAGTAGAAATGTATGCATAACAAACTCCACCTTCACCAATATGAGATCCTGATGTAGGTCCTATTTGAGCCAAATCGTAAGATTCAACACCCATTTTGTCAAAACTCTTTTTGATAAGTTTTTCTAGGCTATCGCGTCCTGATGTGTATCCGTAACAAACTCCGTACTTAGAATCGATAGGATATTTCTTCATATCTTTTTCAAATCCCATAACAGCTTTATTAAACCCAATAACTTGACCTGGTTTAATAATTTTGCCATCTTTATCAAGGGAAATATAAACCTTGAAATTTAATAAACTTGAAATTGTATATAAAGCTTTCGAAATTCTTCCACCTTTATAGAAATATTCAAGAGAATTAACAATTGCAAAAATGTGAACTCTATGAGTGATTTGTTCAAGTTCTTTAACTATTTCTTCAGTTGATTTTCCTTCATCTCTCATGCGACAAGCGTTAGTTACAACAACACGTTCACCGCTTAAACAAGAAAGAGAATCTACAACATAAATCTTATCATATTCAACTATATCTTTTGCAAGTAAAGCTGTTTGGTAAGTGCTTGAAAGACCTGACGATAAACAAATACAAAGTACTTCTTCACCATCTTCTTTAGCTTTAGTGAAAATATCTACATAATCTTGAGGGCTAGGGCAAGCTGTTTTAGGGAAATCCTTTTTAGTTTTTAAATATTCATAAAAGGTATCAATATCTAAATCAACACCATCTTTATATGATTCAGTTCCAAATGTTATATTTAAAGGTACAACTTGAACATTAAATTTTTCTATATCTTCTTTTCTGATATCACTAGCAGAATCTGTTACAATAATCATCTTTAAATCTCCTTTAAGATTTTAAAATTTAATAATATAATAAACTATAGCACTTATTTTTTCAATAGGTGTAAACCACTAATTGATATCAGATTCAAATTTAGTAATCTTATTGTCTTTTCCGACAATCAAAACAACATCAAGAGGTAAAATTTTGTCAGTTCCTTTAGGAATAAAGAACGAATCGTTTCTAATAATACCCACAATGTTTACATCATATCTATTACGTATATCAAGATTGATTAGCGTATCGCTTTTGAAATCTTCAGGGATTTCTACTTTAACAACCCCATAATCTTTAGAAATTTCATAATAATCTAAAACGCTTTGGCTCACAACTTCGTGTGCTAATGAAGTAGCTGCCGCTGTCTCAGGGATAATTATATTTGTAGCACCTAACTTAGTTAAAATGTTTTCATAATCATTAGATTCAGCACGAACATATATATTATTTACACCAAGCTCAGATAAATTTGCGACCGTAAGGAATGTAGCTTCAAGGTTTCCGATTGCGACTATCGCAGTCTCAAAGCTAGACGCATTAATTTCTTCAAGGACATCTTTTTTGCTAGAATCACAAACTTCGACATATTGTAAAAATTCACTAGCTTTTTCAACTGGATCATTTTTATTATCAATAGCTAGAATATCCACGTTCATATTAGATAAAGTTTTTGCAATAGATAGACCGAATCGACCTAATCCTATAACAAGAATTTTTTTCTTCATAATATCACCCAATCATTACATTTTCTTCGACAAATTTAACTTTTTCATCAGTTTCAACTAACCAATTTTTATTCATCATACCCATAAATGTTAATGGCCCAACACGACCTAAAAACATAGATAAACACAATAACATTTTTGAAGCAGTTGTGAAATTAGCTGTATTTGTAATCGCAAGTCCGGCAGTTGAAAAAGCAGAAACTTCTTCAAACAATATCTCTTTAAAAGACATTGTTTCAGGTTCAATCGCACAAATTAATAATGTTAATAACACATTCCATATAAGTGCAAAATTTATCAAAGCCAAAGCTTTTAATAAAACTTTTTGACTAATCTTTCTATAAAAAGCGTTGTTAGATCTGCCACGCGCATAATTATAGATAAAGTTAACAACTACAAACACAGTACTTGTTTTAACACCGCCACCTGCAGAACAGCTAGAGGCACCTATAAACATAAGTATTATTACGATGCAGTAACAAGCGTTAGACATTGTACTTAAATCAAAACTTGAAAAACCACAAGTTCTTGAGGAAACTGATAAAAATAAAGCTTCTAATAAAGTTAATCCGTTCCACATTGAACATTTTATTAAAATCGTTCCTGCAACTATTAAAATTAAAGTTGTAACCCATGTTATTTTAGTATGTAAACGAAGTTTTTTCCATTTTTTATTTGTATAAGTATCAATTAATACGCTAAAGCCTATTCCACCTAAAACAATTAATATCATTGTAAAGATATTTACAAAATAATTATTATGATAGATTTTAAGAGAATCATCTCGCCCTAAGATATCAAGTCCGGCATTATTAAATGATGAAATCGAATGGAATATCGCAATAC
>CAVGYR010000197.1:0-2941 GCA_963633325.1 uncultured Treponema sp. | reverse complement strand
AAAAAAAAAAAAACAAAACAACTACACATAAGTAGTTGTCTTAAATCATTTGTTCTGAAAATAATTCTTCTATTTCTGAATATTTTATAACCTTAACTCCTTGAAATTCACTAATTGGATATACAAATCTACCTTCAACTGGCGATTTAAAATATAATTTTTGACTGATTTCAGGGTAGATGATTATAATTTTACAAATTCTTTTTTCGGTATCACTTACTTTGAATTTGTAACTTTTTATTTTTAAGGATTTATCTATATTTTTTTCTTTACCATTATAAGATAATGAATACTTATAGTTTTCATCTATTTTAAGATATGCATTTTTTTTAACACTAATAACCTTGATATAATATTTTGAAAAATCACTTTCCGCATAAATATCATATTCTTTGTTTTTCACAACATAAATATCATTAAAATCGTAATCTAAACTCTTAAGTTTATTAAATACAAGATTAATTTTTTTGTTCTTTAATTTGCGTATTAAATTAATAAATAATAACGTTAAAATTACAAGAACAATAAATGTTAAAAATAAAATAATTAAAATTTTTGTTCTATCAAGCATATAAAAATATTACCGTTTATCATTTAATTTAATCATAGTTATAAGACCAGATCCTATAAAAATAAATGCAAATATATATACAATAATTCCTGCTGTTGTAATTTTTTCATTAACATTTTTTGTTACAAATGGCACAATTAACAAAGCTATTGCGACAAAATTTAAAAAGAAACCAAATAAGATTAAGCTTATATAAATTATTTTACTTTTTTTCATTTAATATCGCCTCGTTAACCATGTTAAACACATGTTCACCTATTTCTTGAGTGTTAAAATCTTTATATTCTTCATAACTTATTGGTTTAAGGAATATAACTTTTACATCTGTTCTTTTTTTAAATGCATTTTTAGATAATTTATTTGTACCTAGAATGCATGCAGGTAAAATAATAGCCTTAGGTTTAGTAGCTAGTTTATAAGCTCCAGGTCTAAGTTCGACCATTAGTTCAGTCTCTCTACTCTTAACTCCGCCTTCAGGAAATATAAAATAGGATAAACCTTGTTCAACTTTTTTAATAGCCTTTAATAAACTCTTAACAGCTTCTCTATCATTATTTCTATCAACATATTCAACATAAAAATCTTTTGCAAGAGTCTTTAAGACAGGAACTTTACTAAGTTCTGATTTTGCAATTGCGGAAACAGGCTTATTTAAAGCTTCGTAAACTACTGTTATATCAAGCATTGATTTGTGATTTGCGAAAAGTACAAATGTGTCATCAGGAATATTTTCTCTACCTTCAACAGTTAAATGGATTCTAGCTAATCTATTAGTTAATTTAACCCAAGGATAAACTAATTTTTGACCTATTTTCGAACCCATCTTTTGATGAGGTAAAATTAAATAAATTAAAGTTAGAACCCATAAGAACGATAAAATTAGTGAAGTTATAAGTCCTAAGACTATCCATAAAGCTATAAAGCCTATTGATAAAGGCCCGATTATCGAAATTAAAGAATATAAAGCAGATGAAATGATCCACAAAATTAAAATTATAAATATAGCATTCATATCTAAGCCCTCTTATATATACAAAATCTAGCAAGTCCTGAAGTGCCTAATGTTTGAGAAACTAAATTAAATTTATTCAAATCAATAGGATCCATATAAGTGTCACCTTCATGCACACCTTTAATGTATGTTACATATAGTTCATTCGCATAAGGGTAGAATGTTTTATATGTTTGCATTCCTCCCACTACAAATAAATCCTCGTCTAATGCATCAATAAACATAGAAACATCGTTAACAGTTGTAACACGACTATCAGTTATTTCTTTGCTAGTTAAAACATAAGCTTTTTTAAATGGGAAATTTTTATCTTTATAATAAAATAACATCGATAAGTATGTATTATATCCCATTATGACCGCATTATCTTTAGTCATTTTTTTAAAATATAATAAGTCTTCTTTTACATGCCAAGGCATTTTGTTATTTGAACCAATCAAATTTGATTCATCCATTGCCCAAATCATCTTAATCATTAAACAGATACCTTACCTTTTAATCCACTATGAGGATTATAATTTAAAAGAGTGAAATCTTCATATTTAAAATCAAAAACAGATTTAACTTGAGGATTTAAAACCATTTGTGGAAGTGGTCTTAAAGATCTTTTAATTTGTTTTTCTACTTGTTCAATATGATTTAAATAAATATGGGCATCACCTAATGTATGTACGAAATCTCCAAGTTCAAGATTGCATTCGCGTGCAATCATCATAGTTAAAAGAGCGTAAGATGCAATATTAAAAGGAACACCTAAGAATACATCGGCACTTCTTTGATAAAGTTGACAAGATAATTTATTATTAACAACATAGAATTGAACTAAGCAGTGACAAGGAGGAAGGGCCATTTGTGGTACATCTTTAGGATTCCAAGCACTTAAAATAAGTCTTCTTGAATCAGGATTAACCTTAATTGTTTCAATAATATTTTTAAGTTGATCTACTCCGTCAAAATCACGCCATTGTTTTCCGTAAACGGGGCCTAAATTTCCCCATTTTTTTGCAAATTCATTGCTTTCTTTGATTTTTTGTGCAAATTCTTCAATTGTTTCACCTTCGTAAGCTTCACTTTCTTTATAAGCTTTATAAGGCCAATCATTCCAAATTCTAACATCATTATCTACTAAATATTTAATATTAGTCGAACCTGAAATAAACCATAAAAGTTCATGTATAATAGATTTCAAATGAACTTTTTTAGTAGTTAACAAAGGAAAACCCTCGTTAAGATCAAATCTCATCTGATAACCAAATAAGGAAATAGTACCAGTACCTGTTCGATCTTCTTTTTTTACTCCTTTTTCAAGGATTGTTTTACATAAATCAATGTATTGTTTCATATTATCACCGTTAAAA
>CAVGYR010000196.1:0-2958 GCA_963633325.1 uncultured Treponema sp. | reverse complement strand
GAAATCGATGTCATATTCAAATTTTTCTCTTTTTTCCATACGCTTATTATAAAGAAAATGTGAATGAATTAAAAGAAGAATCCATCTACATATGATTCAATGCGTACTCATAGCCTTTATTTGTGATATCAACAAGTTTCTTATCTTTTACTAATAACACATAATTAAATTTATAAAATAATTCCTGATTCATAGTATGACTTACCATAATAATCGTTTTATTTGGAGCATCTAATAAACCTTTTTCTATTTCATATTCACTTTCTTGATCCAAAGAAGAAAAAGATTCATCAAGAAATAACCATTTTCTATCATAATAGAAAGACCTGGCAAGTGCGACTTTTTGTTTCTGCCCACCGCTTATCGAATTTCCATTTTCATCCAGTATTTCATCCATCCGTTCAATCAAATCACTCGCATAAGCTTTCTTTAAAGCCTCTATTTCACTACCAATAGAAGTGCCTAATGTTACGTTTTCTTTTAAGCTATTCGCAAATACATGCTCATTTTGTCGAATAAGAGAAATATGTTTTAAAAATGAGTTTATTTCACATTTCTTACTATTTTTATTATTCCAATACACACCATCACAATTCAATGAGCCATTCAAAACGGATAATAAGGTT
Organism: uncultured Treponema sp.; assembly: GCA_963633325.1. GTDB lineage: Bacteria > Bacillota_I > Bacilli_A > Acholeplasmatales > Anaeroplasmataceae > JAEELC01. The sequence goes on along the minus strand of CAVGYR010000196.1, from coordinate 2,332 downwards.
GATTTTCCAGAACCACTTTGTCCAATAATCAAATACTTTTCATTTTCTTGAAACGTATAATTCACATCTTCCAAAATTGGTTGATTATATCCAAAATCTACATGTTCTAAATGAATGGAGTGTAGCTTTTCCAATTCATATTTTTTATCATGATTCTCTTTTTTGATCATATGATCCAATTCTTCTTTAACTATTTTTGAAGCATCGAAACGATTTTTCAAAGAAAGAAATCCAGTAATCGGACCAACTACCATATTGCTTGCTTGTACTATAGAAATCAGTGTTCCTACTTTCATGCTTCCAATGTGAATTAACAATACGCCAAATAATATAGTTCCAAAAAACATCCATTGACCAATGCCATCATTTAACATCGACAATATATTTAGCAATCCATTTGAATGCAATTGTTTCTTACATAAATCATGATTTTTATCATCTAGCTCTTTTTGCATCCATTCTTCTCTTTGATAGTTTTTTACAACTCCAAAGTTGTACCCAAAATTTTGAAGACTATGCATCCACTTTTCATTTGATTGAACGTACCGATTTTGATTCTCACTGATTGTATTAGAAAAACAATGATTTATAATCGCAATCAATAAGGCACATCCGTATAAAAATAATAAAATTTTATAATTCAACATTCCAATATAGATACTTCCAAACAAAAAAGAAATCACATAGCTAAACATTGATAAATAACTTGAAACATATTTGTCAATGAATATATCCATTTTATTACCAAATGTATTCATCAATTCCGTATTCGATAAGGTAAGCGTATCTTCTTTTAAAAATTGCTCATATAACTTTTCATTCCATTTAAAACGAATATGTGTCTTCAAGTATTCATTCATATATTGTTGAATAAACCCAACAATCAAATATAAAAGTAAGAATAAAAATATGATTATAAATCCTTTTGAAAATGTCGTTATTAAAGTTGTATCATCAATAAGTTTTCCTATTAGAATTGATTTTAAAATATCTACAAAAGAATACAGTAATATAAATAAGCATGTCACTATAAGCAACATAACTTCCTTTTTTGAAGATTTAAACATAAAGTTTCCCCCTTTTTTTCTCATTCTAATTCAATTTCATCAAGAAAAAAGATTTTGTCTTTGGGAAAAAAAAGAGTAAATTGAACACTCAATCTACTCTAAATACATTTTTTGAGAAAAATAACATTCTTGTTCATATGCCTCTTTCCAATGATTTGTGCTAACACACGCTTCTTTAAAAAGGTAATGAATAAAAATATCATCTTCTCGTTTTTTTATTTCTGCTTTTAAATTTTCATATAAATGATTTTTATTCATCAAATAGCTTGGAATCTCATCTATAAAATCAACATTCTTGTTTAGTTTCATTTCACAAAAACAATACCTTTCAAGAAATCTTTGTTTCATAGTATCTTCCATATATTTTACTTTCTTAAATCCTAATTTAAATATTTTCTCTGCCTCAACATATTTTTCATTCATTAATAAAAGCACAGAATAATTATAATAAACCATCGATTCGTATTTATTTTTAATTTCAGTTTTAAAATGTTTTTTAGAAATATTTAAAATCTTAAAATAACATTCTTCAACCTTTTGTAAATCTGAAAAACTAGTCCATGCTATATCCAATAAAACATCACACACGCAAACCAAGTTACACTTTTCTAATGCGATCATATAAGCATCCCTTAATAAATCATACGACTTAAATAGATTGTGATTCTTTAGTTCATTTCCAGCTTGTCCTTTCAATAAAAACAATTGAATATTTTGATCAAGTTTCCACTTACTTCCTTGTTGCGTCCACGTCAAATAAATAGAATAAAGACCTTTTTGTTTCTCATCCATAAATTGAACATAATTACTTAGATCAATCTCTGCATTAAAATTGGCGTCACAAATTTCACTAGCATATCTTTTAAACAATTCATAGTCAATGTAAACTGAGCTTCCAAATAATGTATGATCATATCCAATTAACTCGTCAATTGTATCAAATATCTTTACATCATATTCAAATAACCGTTTAAAAAACAAACTTAGTAATCCCTTTATTTTCTCAATCTTTGTATCTTCAACTATTTTTATATCTAATTTTTTCAACAAAAGAGTAATAATCTCTTCACTCGCACTCACTTCATTATTTTCTATTTTTGACAAATAAGAAACAGAACAAATCCCATGTGACAACGCCTCCATAGAATATCCTTTTTCTTTTCTTATCTGCTGAATATACATTCCTCGATAATCTTTCATGTTTCACCTGTTATTTAAACAACCAATATCGATTTCGATTGGCTTCATCCCCCGCAAACTCTAAA
>CAVGYR010000195.1:0-2982 GCA_963633325.1 uncultured Treponema sp. | reverse complement strand
TCAATATTGGCTTAAAGAAATAGATAGTAATATAAAAATACAAGTAGATAATTGGTATAAAGAAAATATAGAAAATACGGAAGTAGAAAGTAATATAGTGGATGCAATATATTGTAATGATAAGAGAACGAATGCAGAAACTGGTATATATAATTCGTATGAAAGAATAACTAATAATAATCCTGATTTAAGTTGTTCTCCTGCAGATAGTTATACTAAAGATATAAATATTGGTAATGGAACTTTAACTTATCCAGTTGGATTAATAACGTTAGATGAATTATTATTAGTAAATAGCGATTATATAAATAATAATATAGGTTTTTGGACTATGACTGCGGCAAGTTTTAAAGATAGTGTTGCTTATAATTATTCATATATTGGTAAAAAGATAGTAGAAAGTAAGGCTGATGATGAATTAGGGGTAAGACCAGTAATAACTATAAAGAAAGATAATTTGACTGGGTTAGGAACATCTACTCAACCATTTACATTAAAAACATCATAGGAAGTACAATACATTATAATTAGGTTTTTATATAAAAGAAAAAGAACTTACGTGATAGTAGGTTCTTTAAACTTTGTTAATTGCATAAATCAACGTAGGTATCATCTAAGCAACGAATACAGCATACACAGTTTAAATTAATTGTAAAGAAAGAGTTTGTAGCAGTATAACTAGATGTAGCAGTATCATAAGTTAATACTCTACAAGTAGCGCAACAGCCATCTAATTTTTCAACTCTGCAGATAGAAGAAGTAGTTGTTTCACCTGGATCTTTGCTGATTGGTAAAGATAATGAAGTTCCATTAGATCCACAAGTATATAGTACTATAGGTCTAGTGTTATAGCATACTGGACAACATTGTTGGCCTAGGAATCCTCTATCACAAGTTTCTAAGCAAGAATCACTTTGAGTAACACTTTGTTGAAGAATTAGAATAACTTTTAATATTTCTGCTATGCAGTTATCGCAGCAGTTGTTTGATCTTTCTGTATTATTCATATATTCCACCCCTTTTGTATTCAATATAACATATGATAAATTAAATAAAAAATGTATTATTAATACCTAAATAAATTCATTTAAGACAAAATATGCAGGATAAAATCGCGTTTATTGAGTTTTATTAACTAAACATTTTAATTCTTCTATATTTAAACATAGAAGAATTTTATTAATTTCATCTTCAAAATTTTGACCAATTCTAAACCTAATAAGCTTAAGACTCTTATTATATAGTGGTTTAACTAGCTTTAAGATGTTTAATGCTAGTTTTCTTAATATATTTAAATTTGCTTGAGCATTTTTTATCATTGTCTTATTTTGATCCTCTTTAAAAGTTACATCCAATTGCCAATGTAAATTATTTTCAATACCCCATTCATCTCTTACGGCTCTGCAGAAATCATTTATATCATCTGTACCTAACGATGATATAAAATATCTTGTGTCTTTTTTTTGTTCTCCATTTACTGTATATTCTCTTGTGCAGATACCTATTGATTTTATTTCCTTCCAACCTTTTGTTTCTAACCATTTTATATCTTCTGTCATTATATATGTCCTTTTTTCGATGCAAGAATGAGCCCGCTCACTTTCCTCATAATGACAATTTTCATATGCCTTATTATATAGAATTTTGTCGTTAAAATAGTCTACAACATCTTTATAAAAGTTATGTTGATTCCCTTTCAATGCCCCAACATAATCTCCACCTTGTTCTATTATTGCTTTTATAGTTTTTTTCTGTGTATTTAAAGCATCAAACGTTGATATAGTATTAGTTAAATCTAATAGTTTTATTAATTCGGGCCCAGTAGGTATTTCATTTGTTTTTTCAGCTATAAATTTAGTGGCAAGTGGAATATCTTTTGTTACATTAAAGGCAGTCATTGCATTAACTGGAGAAACTTCACCATTTACTGTATTATTACGTCTAGAACCACAACATACTTTTCCATCATAAGAAATTATATCTTTTTCAATTCTTGAATCTTTATTTTCCTGTGGTATTAGCAAATTAGTCAACTCATCAATTTTTTCAATAATAAAATTAACACATATAGTTTCTAGTTCTTCTGGATCAACTAAAGCTATTGTTTTTCTTATTGTTGAAACAGACGGAATTCCATATTTTAAATCCAAAAATTTTGAAAACCAATCCTTATGAATTAATGCAAATTCATATATTTCATGCCATTCATTACAATTTCCTAATATTGATATAAATGTTATCATTACTATATTTTCTAATGGTTGGTAACTGATATCAGCACGATAATCAGTCAAATTTTTCATATGTATTGTAATATTATTTAAAACATTTACATTTAAGTCTTCTAACTCATCTGATGAATTGAATTTTATATTTTCCATATTTTTACCTAACTCCCATAATAATTTTGATTTTCTTGCCATACCTCATACCTCTTATTTTTCTTTCTAATATAACTAATATAATACATTTTCACAAAAATAAAAAGACATTTATTGAATTATTTTCAATAAACGCGATTTTATCCTGAGTTATTTTGAAACTCTTTGTTGAACTTTTGATTCTACTAATAGTGTTAATTTTATTGGAGATATTTTTGTTAATACTCTATTTAATTTCATATTTGGTGGCACTATTACTAGTTTATTTGCAAACATATTATCTATTGCATATCTAGCCGCATAAGTAGCACTTATAGGCTTTATGTTAAATTTTACATTTGCTACATTATTAAAATTAGTCGTTACTGGTCCAGGGCAAAATACAGATATTTTTACATTACTATTTTCTTGTTTTAATTCTTCACTAATTGCTAGTGATAAATTTAAAACATATGATTTAGTAGCATAATAGGTAGCCATGTATGGACCTGGCATAAATCCTGCCATTGAGGCTACATTTAATATTCTGCCATAATTTCTTTTAGTAAAATCTTTTAAGAATAATTTTGTTAATATGTGATATGCTTTTATATTTAAATCA
>CAVGYR010000194.1:0-2982 GCA_963633325.1 uncultured Treponema sp. | reverse complement strand
AAAAAATTCTTAGTTAAATAATCTATAAATAATGCTAGTTCTAAAGTAGTAAGACTAAACAAAAAATATGATAAGAACGAAAATAAGAAATTTATTTTAAATAAATCGAAGATAAAATAAGGTGTTAAAAAAGAAAGGATATAAAATATCAAACTAAACAGAAGACAAAACGAAATATATACAACTTGTTTTACAAAGAAAACATAAGTTCTCCCTTTTTTAGTTTCAATCATCACATCAAATGAATCTGTTAACAAATTCGATTCTCTTTGCGTAAAAAATGTGATAAGAAATACAATCGAAACCGTAATAATTGTACCAAGCGTTGATATATAATTTTGATGCACTAAATCAGAATACATTAAATACCCGTTCTTTTGATCAATTAACATATATAAAATTATTCCAAGAATTAATACAACTGAAAGAATAAAAGTAATTACCGAACTCTTACGTAATATTATTTTATTATATATTTTAATCAAGTACTTCATTTACAATCACTCCGTCCTTTATATTAATTTGTATCGGATTAAGCCTTGAATAATCCTTCTTTTGGTGTGTTGAAACAATAATAGTTTTACCCTTTTCATGTTCTTGTTTCAAAATATCTATAAATTTCTTTTTTAAGTCTATATCCATTCCTTCAGTTGGTTCATCTAACAATAAATACTTCTTTTTACTAGAAATTAAATATAACAGCCCTAATTTTTGTAAATTACCTTTTGATAATTCTTTTATTAATTTATTAGGGATATTTAAATAATTCATATAATATGTAAGATCAATCGTATTTTCGCTTTCTAAATAATGTACATAATCTTTTACAGCTATAGTTTTAGGTAGTGTCAACTTTTCTGGCAAATAAGCAACTGAATCAAGTTTAATTTCTTTAAAATCCTCAGTTCTTATTAATCCAGATAACAATTTAATTATTGTCGATTTTCCACTTCCATTTACACCTAACAATAAAACAAAATCCCCCTCATTTATTTCAAGTGTAATATTATTTAATATTTTTTTGTGTTTAAACTTTTTACTTACATTAGTTATCTTCATACATTGCCTCAATCAAATACGAACTTGTTTTTTTAGAGTTTTCAAGAATATAATCACTCGCATTAATCGTCACTAAAACGCTCTCTAAAAATAAATTATTATAAGGATATATTATGATTTCTTTAGTTTCTAAAATATTGTCTTCAACAATATTATATGTAGGTGTCTCTCCGTTAACAAATAAAGACTCTAAAGCCTTATCTTTAGAAAAAATAACATGATATTTCTCGACATTATTTTGTAAATTATAATCTATTGTATATTCTAAATAATCAGTTGTAGTCTTTTTAAAATAAAGCGCACCTAAATTAAAAGTTAGGATTTCACTATTGGTGTTAATTTTAAAAATTGCACTATATTCCCCTTCTAAGACATCAATCATATTAAAGTTATATTCAATTTTGTACAAAGAATCTTTCTCTTTCGTCTCACATTTATTTAAAGAGAGCTTATATAAATTATCATTTAAATATAACTCACAATTGATTAAATTAGGGCTACTATATTTAGTTTTATCTTTATTAGAATAAAGACTCAAAGTAAAATTATCTTCACTCATGTTTAGATATTTCATTTCAAAGTTTGAATACATTTGAATACTATCAATACGTTTTGAATAAAAGTAAGAGAACACAAATAAAACAATTAATAAAACAAAAATAAAATATTTTTTCATATAGATATCTTCTCGATTCTTAAATATGATTCAGTGATTGTAAAATATTCAAAAGCCCCCATTTGGTCTTCCATCCACATCCAGTAATAACAAGCCACACCATTAGTATAGTATCCTTGTCCCTCAACATAACCAACACAAATTGTATTTGCATCTACAGTCAAAGATAGATTTTGTTGTTCTTTAACCAATTCAGTTGTTGTATATTCACCTGAAATTTTAAGCGTATTATTCAAAGAACTTGCAAAAGTTTTAATTTTGCCTGATGTTTTAATTTCGATTGAGTCTGTTGCGGAAACACTCGTTTTTGTTGTAGTCTCTTGTTGAATATTTAATGTATAGGTAATCGGACTACTCCCTTCATTTCTATATGTGAACAATGCCCCTGTCACGAATGTTGCTCGCACGTTTTTATTAATTTTATAGATATTCCATCCACAAAATCTTCTTTTCCTTACGTTCGAAAGTTCATTATTTAATTGTTGTTTATCATAATCTTTAAGCAACTTTCCACTATCAACGTTGATATATGCAAATGCATTATAATCTTTTTGTTCAGCGCACGATTCATTACTTGTTGAATTAAAGATAAAGAACAATAAAACAAATAAAACTAGAAAACATATTTTTTTCATATCATATCACCTCATATAATGATAGATATAAAGTTGCTTTTTTACTAAAAAAAACTTTTAAAGACAAAAATCCTTAAAAGTTATTTATTTCTCATATTTTTCTTCATATATGAAAATATATATTTTTCACCATTTTCAACATAAAGTTCAAGTAGATACTTCATTTTCTCTTTAGTTTCTTCATGCATTACTAAATGTGATTCTTCTTTCAAAAAATAATTTAATACAAATTCTCTTTTAAAATTTTTGCGATTGTAATTTTTACTAGCAGCTATACGATCACATACAGATTCTGCAAGATATCTATCAGGCATTTTAACTGGTATATATTTATTCTCTGCTTTAGAAAAATCAAACCAATATTCACAATGATGTTTATTTCTACCTTTATGATGTAGCCAAGCACTAGAATAACCTTTTTCTCTTCTCTCATTTTCGTTAGGAGAATATGCCCCGTTTGCAAAATATTTAACAGAAGGAACAAACTCCGAAAGACTATATTTAGATAAATCATGTTTTAAGCCTTGTAAATAAAGGCCTGATTTAAAACAATATTTCATAACTAAATGTCTGTGGCGAGTTATCACAACGAAATGTTTTATAATTTTAAAC
>CAVGYR010000193.1:0-2983 GCA_963633325.1 uncultured Treponema sp. | reverse complement strand
GAATATAGTTGTTTAGAATTTTTCATAGTTTCACCTTTTGACTTATAAAGTATATCAAAATATGATAAAATCGTAAAGATTTTGTATAAATAACATTGAATACTTTTATAAATAAAGCACTTAAATGATATAATAAAATAAGGTGATATTATGCTAGAATTATTTTTTATATTTTTTAAAATAGGCCTTTTCACATTCGGTGGAGGTTATGCGATGATTCCGATGTTAAAAGAGGAATTAATTAATAAAAAACATTGGATAACTGATGATGAGATGCTAGAAGTTCTTGCGATAGCCGAATCAACGCCAGGACCTGCAGCTATAAACATGGCAACTTACCTAGGTTACAAAAAAGGTGGTATTTTAGGGTCATTGATTGCGACACTTGGTGTGTCTATTCCTTCTATTGTAATAATTATTTTGATAAGTCTTATATTAAACCAATTTGAAGATAATATTTATGTTAAATATGCCTTTACAGGCATTAATGTTTCCGTAACTATTTTGATTGTAACAAGTGGACTAGCTATGTGTAAAAATATGAAAAAGAATGTCTTAACGATTATATTATTTTCATTAGTTTTACTTAGTATCGTACTAATTAATTTCTTTAATCAATCATTTTCAAGTATTTATTATATTTTAATAGGTATCGCTTTAGGCATCGTTATCTATTTTATTCAAAGATTTAAAAATAAGGAGAAAACTAATGAATAATTTACTTTTATTATTTTTTGAATTCTTTAAAATAGGTCTTTTTACATTTGGTGGAGGATATGCGATGATCCCAATGTTAAAAGATGTTGTAACAAAATATAATTGGATTACTTTAGAAGAATTTCAAGACTTTATTGCAGTATGTGAATGTACCCCTGGTCCTGTCGCAATCAACATGGCAACTTATGTAGGCTTTAAAACAAATTCTATTTTAGGGGCAGTGATTGCGTCTATCGGTGTTATATTACCATCATTTATAATTATTTTATTAATTGCATCTATCCTTAAAAACTTTACTAAATATAAAGTTGTAAATATTGTAATGAATGTATTAAAGCCTGTTACGATAGCTCTTATTTTAGGAACAGGTATAAATATGATGTTTAGTATCTTAAATTTAGGATTTAACAACTTTACAAATATAAATTACAATAGTATTATTATTTTCTTTATACTAGTTCTTCTAACATTTTTATACAAAAAAATATTTAAATCAAAAATGAATTCAATCCTATTCATATTTTTAGGCGCAATCTTAGGTATACTTGTGTCAATATTAATGAGATAATTCTCACAAGTAAAATTTAATAAATTTAACTTAAAAAACCGATTTTTATAATCGGCTTTTTTAAAACAATGGTGATACAACCTTTAATATAAGTTCAACGAATTTAATTAAAATATTACGGTTTTTGTAGGCATTATAATCTATTTGTTTTGAAACTAACAAAACTTGTGAAATATCATTGTTCATTTCAAAAACTATGTCTTTATCTTTAATTAAAACACCATCTTCAAAGTGAAGAATAAATGATCTATAATCTGTGTTAACAGTACCAACAAATGCATAATTATCATCAATTATTACCTCTTTTGCATGATTAAAGCCTGGCTTAAATTTATAAACCTTAGCTCCGACTTTTAGAAGCGAATTTAAATGTGACATAGTCATAGTATATGCAATCTTTTTATCAGGGATGCCAGGTATCAAAATAATAACTTCTACGCCTTGCTTAACTTTACTTACAAGAGCTTCAATAAGAGAATCATCAATTATGAAATATGGTGTAGATACAATTATTCTTTTTTTAGCACTATTAAATAAATTAATAAATAAATGATAACTAGGATTCTCCCTATTCATCGGACCATCTGAATATGGCAAAATATATGAATTTTCTTTATATGGCAAATTATATTTAGGTATGTATTTATCAAAATCAAGTTTTTCATTAGTGGTCATATACCACATAGACAAAAACATGTTCACAAATGATTTACAGGCTTCACCTTTTATTTTTATTGAAACATCTCGCCAATAACCAAAACGATCTAGCTTATGAATGTATTCATCTGCTATATTATCACCGCCTGTATAAGCTACAAGACCATCAATAATACAAATCTTTCTGTGATCCCTGTAATTAACACGAGGATTAATTGTAGGTCCTAGTGGTTCCCATACTTTAAATTCTAGGTTTTCTACAGTTACAAGGAGTTTTTCCATCCTTTTATCGCGAACAAATATTGAACCTATATCATCTGTTAACACCTTTACCTCTACGCCTTCACGAGCTTTATCAATTAATACATCAAACAAATCCGCACTAGCTACACCAGATGCGATAATAAAATATTCGATAAAGATATATTTTTTAGCTTTTTTTAGTTCATCTAACATATCTTTGTGTTTTTTGCCAGCATCGTTAAAGAAGACAATATCATTAGTTTTATATAAATTAAATGAAGAATCAGTCTTAAGCGCTCTAGATATTAAATTAAAATCTACATCTTCTGTCGTCAGATCCTCATGATTTCTATTTTCTAAATGATAATATTCGATATACTCATTCATTTTTTTAGTTTGGCTTTTAGTAAGTGCTCTAGCATTACCAAACATGATATAACAAACTGTTCCTATAAAAGGGCATAAAAGAATAAAGAAAGTCCATGAAAATTTATAGCTTTGGTTAATTGTTGAAGTAAATAATAACATTACGAGGACAACACCTAGCCACTTAAAGATTTCATATATTATATTATATACATTAGGATAAGGGCCCTTTAAGACATTAAGGCCAAAGAATATGAACAAATACATAAATATTTGAATTACTACTAACAAAAAGGCAATTAAAATTCTTATTGTAGTTTTAAATATTTTATGACTTTTATTTTTGATTTTTTTATCTAGAGATTTAATCATAATAATTTCCTTTTATTTAATATTTTACTTCCTTTTTATATTTTTTAAAGATAAAAAATC
>CAVGYR010000192.1:2470-2993 GCA_963633325.1 uncultured Treponema sp. | reverse complement strand
ATATCATTATCTTCTTTATAATCTAAAAGTTCTACATTACTATTTAAAAAGCTCATCAAATTACTTTCATATATATAACTAGAAGCCAATTCTTCAACTATAATCTTAATCTTATCTCTTTCATCATTTACATATTTAGTAACTGGTACATAATATAAATTATTATCAATATTTTCCAAATAATATATCACAACTTTATTAATATTATTATACGAAGTAATATTAAAGTTTTTATTTATACCAATACTCTTATTAATAACTGATGGAATCTCTTCTAATGAATTAGGATATTTATCTAATACTTTACCATCAACTAATATACTAACTCCCTCATAATTACCAAGTTCAAATATACTATAAACAATAGCTGTTACCATTGGCTTTTCCATATCAGAACTAACATTAAGTAATTCTTTAGAAAAATCAACTGTTACTAAATTATTACCAACCATAACATTATTAACTATTGTCCCTTTAGGAATAAGTTTTCCTAATCCTTCTGGAAAACTATTAGAACTTCCTT
>CAVGYR010000192.1:1740-2408 GCA_963633325.1 uncultured Treponema sp. | reverse complement strand
AATAATATTTTAGTCTTTACCAATAAACCTTTATCATTTAATAAATAAATAACATCAGTCTTAAATCCAGCTATATCCTCAATTTCTAAATTAGTCTTTAATACATTCTCAGTCTTAGAATTAGTAATAGTAAAAACAGTAAGTAATACAAATAATGTTAAAGTAGTTAAAAATATTTTTCTTAAAGCCTTAGTCCTAAGCATAAAATCACCTATAAAAGTATATGAAAAATCGTGCCATTTTAGCACGATTATAATGATAATTCTTTAAGTTTTAATAATTCTACTACTGCACCTGCTCTACCATTAACTCCAAGTTTTTGCATTACATTAGAAATATGATTTCTAACTGTTTTTTCACTAATTCCAAGTTCATAAGCTATTTCTTTTGTACTTTTATTTACTATTAAAAGCTCAAAGACTGATTTTTCTCTAGCTGTTAATATTGTATTAGCCATTTTCACTTCACCTAGAATATTGTATGAAAAAAGACTAATAAGTTGTATGTATTTACCTAATTAACTTTTTTGAAACTTAACAGTAATAAACATTTTATTTTTATATGACTTTTGTACTAATCTCATTATATTATTAGCCAAAGTACTATCATGCTTATCAGCAACACAAACAACGTTGACATTACTATTATCTATTTTAACAAAACAGTTA
>CAVGYR010000192.1:0-1730 GCA_963633325.1 uncultured Treponema sp. | reverse complement strand
GTATTTCAATTTCTCATAAGCATTATTCTTCTCTTCTGCACTACTAGCTTCATTAGTTAATAGTTCTTGTAAAACATCCATCTCATTTTGTCTTTCTTCTTCTAGACTAACTCTCATCGCAACTAATGATGAAGTAGCATCAATTGTAGTCTTTTCACTTTCAGTAACTTCTTCTTCAACTTTATTACTAGAAATAAGTAAATCATTTGGCATAGTAATATAATAAACACTAAGTACAAGTATTAAACTAAATAAAGTTAAAAACCATAAATTCTGTTTGCTCATAACATGAATTCCTCCTCATTTATTAAAATATATGTACCAAAAAAAAGAATATGAAAAAATATTCAATTCATATTCAATTCATAAATATATTTAAATTCTACTCAACAATAAAACTTATCTACGGACAGTTTTTTATTTTTTAATAAGTAATGATTTATACTATTAGCACAAAAAGTCTCTTATAATTAATAAAACGACCCTTTTATGCTACAATCAATATAGAATAAAAAACCCGAAAGTAGCGTGAGTCGTTTTATGAATAAATTATATAATACACAAAAAACAATTACAAGCAAAATTGAACTTTTTTTGCAAGAAAATATTTTCTGTTTACATAGACCTCAAGAAAAAATGATTCCTTCTATTATTTTTGGAATGATTATGAGCGAATCCGTTGTTACCCAAGATATTGCCAGAGTTTTAAAAGATGATTTTTCTTTAGTTCAATTAGATTCCGTTTCTAGAAGGATTAGAAGACTCCTTAATAATAATAGATTTGATGGCTACCTATTTTATAAAGAAACTATTACTCATGTTATTAACAATTATAAAGTTAAACATTCTTCTAACACAGTTCATCTAACAATTGATCACATGTATTCTAAGGAAAACTATACTGTACTTTTTGTCTCAATGAGAGTTGGCAAACAAGGAATTCCCATTTATTTTGAATGTTTTAAAGGCATTAAAAATCCAGAAGCATTTTATGACAGAACCATCATAAAAGCAATAGATAATGTTTTTGATTTATTTAAAAACAAAAATCTAAATATCATTTTTCTGGCTGATCGCTGGTTTAACTCCAAAAAAGTATTTGAACACATTGATAAGTTAGGAGCAACTTATTGTTTTAGACTTAAAAGCAATTTAAAAATTTCTGTTTATGATAAAAACGAAGGACATTATATAAGAAAATATACTGGTGATTTACTTTCTTGGAAACACCATTCTATTTACTATAATGATGTCAATATGTATGAAGAATTAAATTACAAAACCAATATCGCGATTAGTAGAAAATGTTGTACTGACGAACCTTGGATTATTGCGACAAATGGTGAAGTAAAAGAAGCTATTAGACACTATTCACACAGATTTGGCTCAATAGAAAGTGTTTTTAAAAATCAGAAATCAAATGGATTTTATCTAGAAGATATTTGCACTGCATCCTTAACTTCTTTCATTAATTTATACTCTTTAGTTTGTTTTTCAACGTTATTTTTAACTATTATTGGAACAGATTATTCCAAAAATTCTAGATGTTACAAAAATGTAAAAATTACAACACATAAAACATATAAAAATAAAGGTAAAATAAGAGTTATGTCATTATTTAATACAGGACTAACACTCTTCAAATTAGCATTTAATTCTTATAAATATATAAGGATGTAAATGTCAACATGAAATGTCACAAAAATGTCATTATTAAAATGTCATAGTTT
>CAVGYR010000191.1:0-3032 GCA_963633325.1 uncultured Treponema sp. | reverse complement strand
GTTTTAGAGTGTGCTAATTATTTTAAAATTGATGTGTCAGATATTTTGGTTATTTCTGATGACCTTGATTTGTTAGTTGGTAATTTTAAATTAAAAGAATCTGGATCATCTGGTGGACATAATGGTTTAAAAAATATCGCACTATGTTTAGGTACAGAAAAATTTAAACGTTTAAAAGTGGGAATTTCTAAATCTACTGGTGGAGATATAAAAGACTATGTTTTGGGTAAAATATCTAATGATGACTTGAAGGTTTATGATGAATTATTCAATACTTTAAATGTTGTTATTGATGACTATTTTACTATGAATTTTTCAGATTTGATGAGTAAACATAATAAAAAAAATAGGTGATTTAATGAATTTTTTTGATAATTTAATTCATGTTGATGTTAAGAAAAATATGTGTATAGCTGGTCTTTCAGATGAGCTTTTTTGTGTTTATTTGTACAAATTATTTGCAGAAAAAAATAAGAGTATACTTTTAGTTGTTAATTCTTTATACGAAGCTAATACTTTGTTTTCAACATTAAATAATTACACTGATAAAGTAAAACTATTTCCTATGGATGATTTCTTAACAAGTGAAGCTCTAGCAATAAGTCCTGATTTAAAAATAAATAGATTAAATACTTTAAATGATTTGATTTATGGTGACCCTTGTATTGTTATTACTAATTTAACAGGTTATTTAAGATTTTTACCTAGTAAAAAAACGTATGAAGACTTTGTTTTAAATTTATGTGTAGGTGAGGAAATTTCACCTAAATTTCTTGTGGAAAAACTTATTAAAGCAAATTATTCTCGTACAACCTTGGTTACTAAAACTGGAGAATTAGGTGTAAGAGGATTTGTTATTGATGTTTTTCCTATTAATGAAGAATATCCAGTTAGAATTGAATTCTTTGGTGATGAAATTGATTCAATTAGATATTTTGATGTAGATACACAAAAGACAATAAAGAAGATAAATAAGATTTCAATAAATCCTTTTTCTGAATTTTTAACTGATAATGATGTTATTGAAGAAAACTTTGGCAAGCAAAAATACTTACCAACATATGAAAATGTTGTTTCTATATCTGAATATTTCAATTCTGGTTATGTATTTTATAAGGATTATGAACAATTAAAAACTAGTTATTTACATATGCTTGATGAAATTAGTACTTATAATAGTGAACGTGATGTTAAGTTTAAGGGTAATTATATGTTTTCCTTAGATGATATTAAAGTTAATTATCCTGTTTATTATATGTCTATTAATAACATAACTAATAGTGATTTAGATGTTTTAAAATATGATGTTAAGACTATAAATAATTTTGCTGAAGATATAGATCGTATCAATTCATTTATTAGAGAAAACATTGCGTCCGGTAAGACTGTACTTATTTGTTTAAAAAAATATCAGTTAAAGAGTATTAGTAAAAAATTAAATATGAATTATGTTGAGGCAACATTGGACAACATTTCTTTAAATAAAGTTAATCTTATTGAAAAAGAATTTAATCATGGTTATATTTTCAATGATTTTGTTTTACTTACTGCTAATGAATTATTTATTAATAATGAACGTAAGAGGAAGTATAATACTACGTTTAAGTATTCTTCATCGATTTCTGATATTTCAAAGTTAAATATTGGTGATTATGTAGTTCATAGTGTTCATGGTATTGGAATGTATAATGGTATTAAGACTTTATCTTCATTTGGCTATGAAAAAGATTATTTAGAAGTATTATATCAAGGTACTGATAAGATATATATACCTGTTGAAAAAATAGATTTATTGACTAAGTATTCTACAAAGGATGGAGTATTACCTAAAATCAATAAACTAGGCGGAACAGAATGGGAAAAAACAAAAGCAAGAGTCAGAAGTAAAGTAAAAGATATGGCTGATAAATTGTTAAAATTGTATGCTGAAAGGGAGTCAAAAAAAGGATTTGCTTTTTCACCTGATTGTGATATGTTACATGATTTTGAGAATGACTTTCCATATGAGTTAACAAAGGATCAAATAACGGCAATTCAACAAATAAAAGCAGATATGGAAAAGTCTGTTCCTATGGATAGATTACTTTGTGGTGATGTTGGTTTTGGTAAGACTGAAGTAGCATTTGTGGCGGCATTTAAAGCTATTTTAGATTCAAAACAAGTATTATTTTTGTGTCCTACTACTATTTTATCTAATCAACATTATGAAAATGCTAAAGAAAGATTTAAAAACTTTCCAGTATCTATTGCTTTACTTAATAGATTTACTCCAGCTAAAGAAGTTAATAACATTATCGAAGGTTTAAAAAATGGAACAATAGATTTAGTCTTTGGTACACATAGATTACTTAGTGATGATGTAAAACCTAAAGATCTTGGACTACTTATAATTGATGAGGAACAACGTTTTGGAGTTTTACACAAAGAAAAAATAAAAGAATATAAAACAAATGTTGATGTACTTACTTTATCAGCTACACCTATACCTAGAACTTTACAAATGTCTTTGGTTGGTATAAGAAGTCTTTCATTAATTGAAACGCCACCTGTTAATAGATATCCTGTTCAAACTTATGTTATTCAGGAAAATATGCAGATTTTAAAAGACGCTATTTACAAAGAATTAAGTAGAAATGGACAAGTATATATTCTTTATAATAAAGTTCAGTCTATTAATGAGGAAGCTTTAAAAACTCAAAAATTAGTTCCAGAGGCTAGTATTGCTGTTGCTCATGGTCAAATGACTAAGAATGAACTGGAAGGTAAGATTTTTGACTTTGTTAATAAAAAATATGATGTTTTAGTATGTACAACGATTATTGAAACTGGTATTGATATACCTAACGTTAATACCTTGATAATAATAGATGCTGATAGGTTTGGCTTAAGTCAGCTGTATCAAATTCGTGGACGTGTTGGACGTAGTGATAGATTTGCTTATGCATATTTAATGTATGATGAAAGAAAAATTTTAACTGAGCAAGCTATAAAGAGATTAAATGTTATAAAAGAATTTACCGAACTTGGTTCTG
>CAVGYR010000190.1:0-3049 GCA_963633325.1 uncultured Treponema sp. | reverse complement strand
CTATTAGAATAAATTAAATTTTCTTCAAAAGAATAATTATCAAAGCTATCTAATAACTTTGCCGCTAGTCTTTTTTGATAAGTTTTAAAGTGATTCTGATTACTAGCTAAGTAATCAGATATATTTTTAAAAGCATCAGTAGGATTTTTACAAGCAATCTTAGCCAAGGGTAAATTCTTTTCATCCATACCAGTATAAAAAATTATACCTGCATTTTCTTTAAAAGGAATTTCAAAAGTATTAATAACAGCTAAGTCAAGATGCTTTATAGCTTCTTTAACTAACTCAACTTGCGAATTAGTCATTCTAGTTTTACGTGATAAAACCTTAGAAGCACCTAGTAGATACTTAAGATCACTATTAATAGCTTCAATAACTTTTAAATCAGTTTTAAAAGTATCTTCTTTATCTCTATTTACAGGAATAGACTCAGGCAGCCATCCTTTTGATACTTTGGCTCCAGTAAAAAGCTCTACACCATAAGTAGACATATAATGAAGCATCTGATGGAATCTAAAAGTAGCTTCATCCATTTCCATAACTTCTCGAGGAAAACCCCTATACATAGGCTCAGCTTTCACTTCTCCAACATAGCCTTTAATTCTATCATAAAGATCATCAATATCACTCTGACACAATAGAACAAAACTATCTGGAGAGAAACAATAACCTAAAGATTTAAGATTCTCATTTAGAGTAACTGCTTTAACAATAGATGAATTAGAAATTTCTTTAGTTGGCTTTAAAGCAACCATTCTTAGTTCTCTAAATAATAAATTATCATAATCAAATTTAATATCTGTCATATCTATCTATCTCCTTTATCATTATTATTATAATACAAAGCTATTAAAAAGTAAACTACACTCGAGCGCCTTTTTTGATACCATACTTTTTTAGATTTCTTTTAATTGTAGTGGCACCACATTTAAAATGCTCAGCTAGCTCTTCTATAGTCATATTTTTATCAAGGTAAAGATCTGTAAGTTCTTCCTTTTGAATAGCCACAAATGTATCTTTTTTAATATTATATTTTTGTAATTGTTTACGAAGTGTAACAATGCTAATCCCAAAATATGCTGCGAGTTCTCTAATGGACTTGCCTAGTACTATATAATGGTAATACAGCTCTTCTTTCGAAAATTCTATTGGATGCCCTTTATTAATATTGTACTGTTTCAATTTTTTATAGATCAAAGTAGACGAACAACAAAAATACTTCGCGCACTGTTTTACTGTTTTATCAAGAGTTATGTATTGGTAGCATAGCTCTTCTCTGCTTATATAAAATTTTATATGGGCTTGACCAATCTTCTCTCTTATTTCTTTGGTCATAGTAGGATGGTCTCCACCCTCAGTTATATTAAAGCCTAAAGATCGATCTTGAGTATTGAACAATTTAATTAAAGCAATCTCTTTTAGGCAGGCCTCTTCTTTGCTAAGCCCTTCAAAAAGAATTATGTGTTCAAAAGCGCCTCAACCATATTTTTCTATCGCATTTCAAAAGTATGACTGATCTTTATACCCTTTACCATTGTGGCCTCACCGTTGCTTAGGCCTAGTGCAGGTAATTCCTATATATCTCCTAGCCCCTTCCTCGGTTTTTAATTTGTGCATATAAACACAATAATTATTTTCCATCATAAATATTATACAAAAAAGCTAGCTCTTTATAAACTAGCCTCTTATTATAAATATTTTCATTTATAGCCGTATGCTGTTTTTCGTTTACCTGAGCATGCTGCTTGAATATGACTTGATGTCCCTTTACCTATAAATAGGGCCGCTTCACTTAGACTATTAAAGGTTCTAAGTGGATTATTTTCTTTGTCCAGCATAAGAACAGCTTTACTTCGTGCTTTTCTATTATTTTCTAAAAGAGTTTCACAAGAAATACCTTTTTCTTCTAGAACAAAGCGAACACTATCTTTACAGCAGCCACAAATGGCAGCGGTTTCTGTTACGTTCTTAGTCTGCAAGTATGTTTCATAAATAAGGTCGTAGTCAAGCCAGACTGTGCCATCACCGCCTAAAGTCGCGTTATACCCGTTATGAAATGACTTATAATAATTAATTCAATAAATTTCTCTTTCTGCGGCTACTTCAGGGTTGCATTCTTCTACCATGCTTATAGTAAAATTATCTATTCCATATTTATTAAAAGCTCGATAAAGTGGGCGATTAGAATGCTTCTTAGAGTCTCTAATATGCTCTTTAAATCTTTGCTGGATAGAGTTATTCGTTTTACCTATATAAACCTTATTATTTATTTTGTTTGTAATCTTATAAATACTTGCCATAATAAAAATAAAACGAGGAATTTCACCTCGTTAATTTGTTTTGGTTGCCGGGGTGAGAATCGAACTCACCTATATAAGCTTATGAGGCTTACTTGGAACCACTCCAAATACCCGGCGATAGGAGAACTGAAGAGAAAGTAAAGAGTTGGATTAATAAGCTTTCCCTTCAGGAGTAGTTTTATGTCATACTCAGGACTATAATTAACAGAGAACGTGCACCTTTCATTCTCTGCAATTATCTTGTGGCAGGGACTGTAGGATTCGAACCCACACCCGATGGTTTGGAAGCATCGCTTTTACGGTTTTGAAGACCGATGTGCTACCATTACACTAAGTCCCTGTTTAAGCGGATCGAACTGTCGGACAAAGTCCATATTGGGGTCCCGCTCGATCCTAGAAGTTATTTGCCAAGTTTTCAATCTCTTACTAGCCTCGCTTTTTACTGTAACTTCTTACATATTATAACATACAATTAATCTTTTGTAAACTAACTTATGTTATAATGTGTAAGCGGAAGATCTTAGCTGAGTAATAAAGAAGGAACACTAAGATCTTCCTGTTGTAAAGATTAATCTATCTTATTCACATATCTTTACCCCGATATGCAGAACCTCTACGGCCAAGTAGATATCATACATACTTATCAGCTACTGAACTAGTATTTCGCCGCCCTAGATAACTGGGAAGATAGATATTTTCTTTACATTAATTATTATATCATAAACTTTGTTATTTGTCAACTAGTTTAT
>CAVGYR010000189.1:0-3069 GCA_963633325.1 uncultured Treponema sp. | reverse complement strand
AATGTATAGGAAATTAATTCATTTGCACAATCTTTAAATTTATTTTTTTCTGTTTGATTAAGGCTATCGTATTCCTCTAACATGCTAAATCTCCTTTGTTAATATGAAATCATTTAAAATGAACTTTTTATGTTCAATTACATTATCTAATTTTGTAAGTGTATAATTATGTTCAGAACCATATACTAATGAATATAATACGAATAAAATTTCTTCAAGGCTTGAATCATATTTAATTACATCACTAGCTCTAAATTTATTATTTTCCATGTGGCTAATTAAATAATCTCTAACTGCCTTTTCGTTATATGGATTTTTATACGTTTTAAAGAACTCTTCTGTTGCACTTGTTAAATCAAAACGCGATAAATCTACAACATCGCTTTCTTTACGTTCATACTTACCACGAGGAACATATAAACTCTTTGGCATATTATATAATTTATTTTCTCTAAACATAATAAGATTATCATTTAGCATGCGTATTGCTTTATCTAAATGATCATTTTTGTTTTCAGTCTTTATATATTTTAAAATATTATTAAGTTTGCCTACAACATTATCATCTTCTGATAATAAGAATTTAATTTTTCCGATTGTTGAATCAATATACTTAGTGTTTTTAGCATCAATTTCTGATACAAATGATTCGATTTCATTGAATACATCTATTAATTCATCAATATCTTTATTTGCTTTTCTATATGCATCATTAGGATTTTTATAATATTTTGCATAAGACTCAGTAACTTGATACATTGAAGCTTCATTATTTTGAATATTTTCTAAATTTGTGACAATACTTAATCTATATTTATTAATGTTATCACCAGTTTTTAATTGTTTATATCCACTATCATATAATTCAGTTTTATAATTCATTAATCGTTCAATTAAATCATGAATATCAGTATTATTTACGACTGAATCTAGATAATCTTTCATTCTACTATCTAGTTTTCTTAAAGATCTAATTAATGATTTAGTATTCTTATAAACTTCAGATACGGTTAAACCGTAATCTTCGGAAGGTGAATTTAAAAGAACATATATTGTATAAATATATCCATTATATTCATTAGGATCGAAGTCAAGCATTGGATCTGTTAAATCTTCATACGAATCTAAGTCATAACGAATAACAGGAGATATATTCATCAAGGCCTCAATTAGTGTAATTCCATTATCTGTAAAATTAAGCATTTCTACAAAATCACTAGTAACATCTATATATATCCATCCCGTTTGTTCAAAACGACGTAAAACGAAATATGCTAAACTTCTCTTAGATTCCTTAGCTTCATCCTCATCTTCATCTTCATCAACTTCTTTATCAAAGTTAAAATCATGTTCTTCAAGATACATTGCAAGTTCATCGACAACTACCCTTTTATCAATACCAAGTATTGAACCCATTTCATATATTTTGAAGGTTTTTATTAAACACGCAAGATAAAGACGTTTGTTTTTACCACTAAGTAAACTAAAGAAATTTTCAGGTATTATATCAAACAAATCCATCTTTAAACACTCCTATAAAACTATAAAAAATTATAACACAAAAAAAGGCCTTTTATCAATTTAAAAAAGCCATTTTTTTGAAATTTAAACGTTAAATTTAAATACCATAATATCGCCATCATTAACGATATAATCTTTACCTTCTTGTCTTACTTTTCCTGCCTCTTTGACCTTTTGCATAGAGCCGTATTCGACAAGATCGTCATATGCAACAGTTTCTGCACGAATGAACCCACGTTCAAAGTCAGTGTGAATTATTCCGGCACATTGAGGTGCAGTCATACCACGACGGAAAGTCCATGCCTTTACTTCTTTTTCACCTGCTGTAAAGTAAGTTGCATATCCTAAAAGTGAATATGTTTCACGAATAAGAACATTTAAACCTGCCTCAGGAATTCCCATTTCTTGCAAGAACATATCACGTTCTTCATCTTCTAATTGTGCACATTCTGATTCAATTTCAGCACTAATAGGAACTACTTTTGAACCTTCAGCGCGAGCATAACTTACTAAATCATTATAATAATTAACGCCTTCAGGATTTGAAATATCAGAATCTGCTAAATTTGCGATATACATTATAGGTTTTGCAGTAAGCAATGCATAGCGTTTAACATAAGGAGCTTCAACCTCATCAAATTCAAGTGTTCTTACAGGCTTACCATCTTCTAAGTGCTTTTTTAATTTGCTTAATAAAGCATATTCCACAGGCGCATCATCAACCTTAGATTGTGCCTTCTTTTCAACCTTAGGGATACGTGTTAAAACAACATCTAAGTCTGATAATATTAATTCCATATTAATAGTTTCTACGTCGCGAACCGGGTCAACTGAGCCCTCAACGTGAATGATGTTTGAATCATCAAAACATCTTACAACCTCAAGAATTGCATCACAGTTACGAATATTTGATAAAAATTGGTTGCCTAAACCTTCGCCATGACTTGCGCCTTTTACAAGTCCAGCAATATCTGTGAATTCACATAATGCATGTACTAAACTCTTTGGTTTATACATCTCGTTTAATCTATCTAATCTTTTATCAGGAACTTCAACAACACCTACATTTGGGTCGATAGTCGCAAATGGATAGTTAGCAGCTAATACTCCTGATTTTGTTATTGCGTTAAATAATGTAGATTTACCTACGTTAGGTAATCCAACTATTCCAGCAGTTAAAGCCATATGACATTTTCCTCCTAGTATTAAATACTAAAATATTATATCAAACTATAAACATTTTTTAAAGAGTCAATTAATATTTGAGTTTCTCTATTTTTTAATTTTCAGTTTTTATGACCGACACTATATTAAAATTGTAACGTAATTTGTAAAGAGATTTCTAATCTTACTCATTTTAGGAGTGCATAGTACTTTCTTTAAATTCGTGCTAAAAAAGAAATCGACTTTTTTGATTATATTACTTATTCTATATAGTCAAAATAATACTACATCTTTTAGTTGTAATTTTGGTTTCCATGTAGTTTTGCGAGCAGCTTCTAAATTGATAATATTAGAAAAAAAGTTGAATAAACCAAAAGTAAAATG
>CAVGYR010000188.1:0-3076 GCA_963633325.1 uncultured Treponema sp. | reverse complement strand
GCTACAAGAAGTGAAAAAAGAGGTAGCAAAATTAAACATACATATGTAATTTATGCTCGCGAAACAAATATTGCTAATTATGCGGACCTTGTTAAATATGAAATAGCTTATGATAAGGCTAAAAGTGAAATAAAAGAAGAACCTGTAATTGAATATTCAACATTTCTACTTTTATTAGTATTATTTATTTTTCCTGGTGTTTTATACATGGTTAATATGAAAAGATCAATAAAGAATGTAAGAGAAAATAACCTAGAATGTACAAAACGTATGGATATTGCATTAAACAATGCAATTAGACTTCAAGAAAAGGCAGAATAAAAATGAAAAAAAAGATTTTTGTTTTACCTTTATTGTTAACTACATTATTTTCTGTAGCATCGTGCTCAAATAATGAACCACAAAATCCTAGTAGTACTGTAGAATCTAGTTCTTCAAACTCGAAAGGCTCTAGTAGTGTTTCAAGCGAATCTAGCACTTCTAGTAGTGAGTCTGGTTCTGTAAGCGAATCAAGTAGCTCAAGTGCTAGTGAAAGTGAATCATCATCTAGCAGTAGCTCTAGTAGTGAATCAACTGAAACTACTTCAAGCCCTAGTTCAAGTAGTGATATAAATCAAATGATTGCCTCATACAAGAGTGCAGCAATAAACAAATTAGATGGTTTATTTTTACCGGTTTTAAATTCGCTAAATAATGAAGAATTAAAAACTTTCATTACAAACTTTTATAATGGAGAAAAAGATAGTATAAATAAAATAAATACGCTAGAAGAAGCTAAGGGTGCAAGTAACAAAGTTGATTTAGATGTTAAAAACTTCATTGATAATTCTTTAAAAACTTATGTAATTTCTAAAGTTAACGAGGTTTTAGATCCGATAATTAGTGCATTGCCTGATGAAAATTTAAAGACAAGTGTGCAAACTTATAAAAATAATCAACTTGCAAAAATTAGTGATATTAATGATTTAAGCGATTTAAATAATGTGTATAATTCCATTATTACTGATACTAAAACATTTATTCAAACTGAAACAGCTAATGTATTGATGTCGCTTAAAAATAGTGCATTAGAAACACTTAAAACTTATTTAGATACTCTTGTAGAAAAAATTCCTTATGATTCGGTAAAAACCGACATTCAATCTTTTTATGAAACAGAAATTGAAAAGATTGAAGATCTTGAGTCTATAGAAAGCATCAATCCGTGTATTGAAGAAATTAAAGGTGATTTAGCTAGTTTTGCATTAACTGAATGTAAGAAGTTTGCGATTAACAAATTAAATGAAGCTGTAAATGAAGGAATTGAAAAAATACCTAATGATACGCTTAAAGCGGACCTAAACGAATTCAAAGACAAAGAAATTAAAAAGATAAACGATATCGAAGATTTAAATGATGTTAAGTCGGTTCTAGAAGAAGTTTTAAAAGAAACTGAAGACTATATTAAAGAACTTTTAATTGCTACAGTTAAAACATATGTTAAAAACCTAACAGAAGCTGAAACTAGAAACGCTTATGATTATTTACCTGAAGCTATGGCACCAAGTTATCAAAATAATTTAGTAAATTCTACAGATATTTCTTATGATTTTACAAATAATACAAATGTATCATCTATCTTAACACAAGGGTACGGTGAGCAATGGCAAATGGTTGTAGAAAATATTAACCAATCAGTTAGTATGTCTAGTGTATTTAATGTTGCCCAAACAGTTTTAACTGATGCGTATAATGCAGTTAATATCTATATCGAAAATTCATATTCAGATAATATTTCTTATAATTTCACAGGAAATGGGTACAACGGTGTATTTAAATACGAAAATAACAAATTAATTTTTAACATCAATGTAACAAAATCTATGTCTGTTGCGGGTATCGGTAGTGTTAAACCTATTATTAGGATGGAATATGATTTAAGTGCAAATGCAAAAGGTATTTTCATCTCTCTAGGAGACGCTTATAAGGTTAAGTATTTAATCCGTGATGACGCCTATGAAATGGCAACTACATACGGATTAACTATAGCTGGACAAAGCGCAAGTAGATCATCATATTTATCTATTGAAGAAAAAGATAATAAAACTACAGGCCATATTTATGAATATACAACATATAACGGTTCGGATATGATAAAAGCATGTGCAGACTTATATATTGAAGATGATTATGTAAGTGTAGTAGGTAATAAAGCTTCTGGTATGACTGCTTTTGATGGCTATATAAATGAATTATATAAAGCAAGTGAAGGAAGACTTTTAGGATACGAAGTTAGAGAAACGAAGACTATTGCCGGAGTTAAAGGTACTTATAATACATTATGGTTTAATCTTTGGGATATTTCCGGAATTAATACTATAAAAGTTTGTGATAAAACTGACAATAATAAATCCGGAAGAAGTACTGTCGATGTATATTTAAACGGATCAAATAAACTATTAGTACCTGCTTATAACTCTAAATTAACTATTACAACAAGTAGAAAATTTGATATCGAGCTTAGATCTAGATTCTATTATACTTACGAAGATGAAAAATATGTAGCTCATGAGGTTAGTGTACCGATGATGTTTATCCAAGAAGATAACAATATCGATACTAATTTTAGTGACTATCCTAGTGATATGTTAAAGAAAAATGGCATTGAATCATCTGTAACATTAGATAAAGAAATTCTTAATAAAATCTTATTAGATTATGATACATATATTGATGTATTTATTGAGAATAAAGACAAAATGTCTTCTGAAACAATAAATGCATATTTAGAACAATACGAATAATATTAGACGCTTATGGCGTCTTTTATTTTGTACTTATAACAGTTTTAGTGATATAATTTTTGTAAGGAATGATAATATGATAGATTTTAAGAAAATACATGAATTTGCGAACAAATGGCTAAATGAATTTAATAATTTAGATAATTTTAATATTGATGTCGATAAATTTTTAAACGAATGTGAAGAACTAGGGTTTGTTTTAAATTATTCTAAACCTTTTATTGAAAAATATTCCGTTTTAGGATTTGAAATAAAGACTTTTGAAGGCATTGTAGACAAATTAAGTATTGATA
>CAVGYR010000187.1:0-3110 GCA_963633325.1 uncultured Treponema sp. | reverse complement strand
TTAAAATAAAAAGCCTAAAAAAGAAAAAAAGAAAGGAAGATGTTGATATTATTAAAAAATAATTTAAAGAAAGTCATTGATTTTGTTAATTAAAAGATAGATATTTATATAATATTGTGGTATAATAATCTAGTAATAGTTGGAGATGTTATGAGTGAGAAACAAAAAAGAGGAGAATTATTAAAAGAAATAAATACATTAGAAAATGAAATAAGAAAAGATAATAAAAAAAAGTTGCAAAAAAAATTTTTGATAATTTTATTAACTATTTCTATTATTAAGTTTTTTTGGGGAACTATTGAAATTTACAATATATTTTTATACCCTGAAAGCAAAAGCAGATTGTATGATGTATCGATAAATAATGAAAAAATTGCAACAGAATCTTTAATACACAAAAGAGTTCCAATTATTCCATATATTATTTATTACAATAGTTTTTATGGAAGTATGAATTATATTACTGGGGATGAAAATATATGCTACATTAATAGTAATCAAGAAGAATTAAAGTTAGAAATTAATTCTTATAGTTGTTTTTATAAAAACGCACAAATCAAATGTAATTATGAAAATCATAATAAGGATATGAAATTAAATACAGATACTAAATATACACATTTACTTGTACGAAAAAATGACAGACCACAAAAAATTATTTATGATGGTGTTTATACAGATGACTTAACTAATCTTGTTTCAGAAAAAGGATCGTATTATATTGAAATAATTGCAGAATATTCACATTTTATTGAAACTAGAATAAGTTTTAATTTGAAAACAATCTAAGTTATATGAATAGTGTTTGCTATATATGTGGGTAATTATATAATTGATTATAAGAGAGGAAGTGATATGGAAGATTAATTTTTGATTACGATTTTAATTTTGAAAAGGAGGAAAATATGAAAAAATTAAAATTTATAAGTTTATCTATTTTATCAGCATTTGTAATTTTCTTAAGTACAACAACGAATGTTTTTGCTGAAGAAATTTATTACACAAATTTGAATGGTGCAACATTGACAGAAGAACAATACAATAATTTATCACGTGTTTTTAGTGAAGATACAATAGCAACAATGACTCCTGAAGCAATAGATTTATTAAAAGATGAAACTGAACTATCTTTATCAAGTGAAGAAAAATTTATTAGAATTGATGAATGGTATGATTCAGAAGGAAATCTTATTAATAGTACCGAAACAGAAGTGAGTGAAATGATTGCAACAAATTTTGAGCAACCAATGTATCCACAATCTTGGAATGTAACTCATACAACTTCAATGAAAAGATTATATATGCAAGTAGTTAGCACATCTGCTTCATTAAAGGTTGTTACGATAACTAACACTTGGTTATCATTACCTAGTACAAGATCTTATGATGTTATTGCTGTACGACCAGCAACAAATTCAATGACTATAAATGTAAATAGTGCTTCTATAAGTGGATATCAAAAATATGATGGAAATACAATAACTTATAATTCAAGTAGTAGTAATACAAAAATATCTTCTAGTTTTACAGGCAACGGTGGTATAGGAATTTCTATGAATATAGTAGATTCTGTTTCTAGTTCTCTAGAAAATTCAATGACAGTGATATTTATATGTGGTAATACAAACTTTCAAGTATATGGAACATATCAGCATGCCACATCTGATGTAACTTTAGCACAATCTCAAAGTTATTCTTTTAGTTCTAGTGGATTAGGTAATGTATTATATTATTCAAATTCTACTATTAGGAATAAATATGATAATATGCAAGGTGTATATTTAAACTATACAAGTTATGAGGAGTTATATGGCTAAAAAAAAGAATATTAAAAAAATAATTATGTTTATTTTACTATTCTCAATTATAGCTATAATTATTACTTTATTATTATTGAATCTTTGTAAACGCGAAGAAAATCAGGCGATACACTGTAAAACTACAAATTCAAATAATTCTATTGAGGTATATTTTGATTTTAATAATAATTCTTTATACAGATATAGTATTATAACAACTAATCAAATAAATGATGAGTTTGATATTACGAATATTAATAAACAAACACAGATTAATAATGAAAAATACAAAGGTTTAATATCAAAAATTTGGTATGATAATAATACTTATACAACTTATGAAATATTTGATTTGAATTTACTAAGCGAAGAAGAAATGAAAGAATTAACTGGATTATCTATAAAGGAATTAAAAAACAAATCAAGTGATGAGTTAAAAGATAGTATTATACCTTTTTCAAGTGATGAATTTTCTTGTGAATAAGTTAAAATCCAAAAGAAACTTTGTAACTAATGGATTTTCGCAAAAAACTATTTTTTGACAAAATAGTAACCCACTATGCTATTGGCAGAGCCAATAACGTGGGCAAAGGGATTATACCCCTTTTGAAACCCCATTTAAGCAACATACCACAAACTAATCGTAAGTGGTATTGTTGCCTTTTTATTTAAAACAAGTTTAAATAAAAAGAAAAGATACGCATATATTTGATTAATAAAAATATCATTTGTTGTTGCGTATCTTTTATATAAAAATAATCTTAATGGCTAATCTAACGAAAAGCCAAAAAGATTATTTTTTTCTTTTGCTAAATCAAAAGTGTTGATGAATAAAATTATTTTTACCACTTTCATTTTTACTTTCGTAAAAACAAAACGTGTTCGTAATTTTATTCTTCTTTATCTATAATTTTTCCTGTAATGGAATTATATTTAACATTACTTTTTATTTCCATTTTAGGAAAAACACCTTTATCAAATGATGGGTATTTTGATTTATCAAATTTTTCAAGATTTGGTCTAATCATTGGTATTAATTCTTTTAATCTTTCTAATATCTCATCATTTGATATTTCTTTATTTTCTATCTTCGCTAATTCTAATTTATCAATTAAATCAGCTATACCACCTTTGATAGAAAAATCAACTTTTCTTCTATCTTCTATTTCTTGTAAAACATTAAAATAAAAATTTCTAAATTCTTGTATTTGTTTTTGATAATCAGCAGTAGATCTTCTATCAGTAAAATCTTGTCCCCAATTCCATCAGCATACCAATTAAATATTTGTCTAACAACTTCGGCTTGTTCTT
>CAVGYR010000186.1:0-3194 GCA_963633325.1 uncultured Treponema sp. | reverse complement strand
ATTAACCTACATTTTGAAATTGCCACTTTTCTTCATTTTCCTCTTGACCTTTACACTTTTAATTTTATGTATATCACTTAATACCTTGTAAAAAAGGCTTCAAAAAAGCCTTTATAATACATCTAAATTATTTTGAACTAAAATATCAATAATTGCATCATTTAAACCAACAAGAGGAACAATTATATATTTTGAATGAAGATGTGCAGACGCATCTAAATATATTTTACCAGCGGGAATAATTACATCAGCTCGATCTGGTTTAATCTTATATTTTTCAATACGTTCATTTACCTTCAATTCTTTTAAATCCTGATAAATAGATTCTAGATTTTCTACTTTAATATAAGGTTTTTTATTAGTTTTATAATCAATCTTATAATATCTATTTATATTGCCACCAGTACCGACAATATTGAGTTTCCCAAATCTTGCATAATAATCATCAAGTTTTGCATAAAACTCTTTCCATGTCTTCTTCTTATCTTTTTTAGATAAAATTCTTATAGTACCAAGAGGATATGAATTAGAATCTAAAATCTTGCCAGAGCTAAAAAGAGATACTTCAGTAGAACCACCACCAACATCAATGAAAACATAGTTACCATCTAGTTTATAGTCTGACGCAATAAGAGAGATCGTGTTTGCCTCAGAAACACCAGTAATGATTTCAATATCTACGCCTGATTTTTCTTTGATTTCTTTAATAACAGCTTCCGAATTAGTAGCTTCTCTCATAGCGCTAGTCGCATAACATTTATATTCTTTAACATTATATATTTCAAATAATGTCTTAAATACATTAAAAATTTGACATAAACTTTCAATCTTCTTTTCGGTTATAAAGCCATAATTGAAAACATCAACACCAAGTCTAATAGGAATTCTAAGTTCTTGAACTGTATTCTTAATCAATTTTTTATCTTTATTAAAATATACTTGTTTAATAAGCATTTTTATTGCATTTGTACCAATATCAATACTTGCGTAATTTTCCATTTTTAATTCTCCTTATTAAAATGTTTAAATAACTCTTCTTGGCTTCTTACTTTTTCTAAATCATTTCTATATGGCGTGAACGTAGAATTATTAACTACAAACGAATGAGTATTATCTTTAAATCCCAAATCAAAGATATATTCTATTTCTTTTTTAATATCATCATCTAAAATAGGAGTCATTACTTCTACTCTATTATATAAATTTCTTTCCATTAAGTCGCTAGATCCGATGTAATATTTAGTTTGTCCACCATTTTCAAAGATAAAAATACGATTATGTTCTAGATATTTATCAATTATTGCATGGATTTCAATATTTTCTTTTAGTGCTTTTGTATTTAAAACTAGGGAACAATTAGTTCGAACAAGCAATTTAATCTTTACGTTTGCATTAGCTGCTTCATAAAGTAATTTAATAATTTCTTTATCAGTTAAATGATTAACTTTAATTCTAATTTCAGCTTTTAATCCGTTATTCGCATTCTTGATTTCATTTTTAATTAGTCTCTTTAATGGCATAAACATATGATTTGGCGAAACTAGTAAGTTTTTAAATACTTGGTGCTTATATGGGGTTTCAAGATATTCAAATAATTGTGCCACTTCGTTAACAATTGTAGGGCGTGATGTAATAAGTACATTATCAGTGTATGTTTTAGCATTGCCTTCATGGAAGTTACCTGTAGAAATAACAGCTAAATTTTTACCTGTTTTAAGTTTTATAAACATAGCTTTGCCATGAACCTTAAATCCTTCTTTACAGTCTAGTATTTGAGCTCCGGCATCTTGAAGTTTCTTACTAATTAATACATTACTTGATTCATTAAATCTTGCTAGAAGTTCAACTAAACAAGTAACCTTTTTACCATTTAAAGATGCATTAACTAAGTTAGATACAACAAGTGACTCCTTAGCAGCACGGTAAATCGTAGATTTAATTTGAGTAACATTTTTAGAAACTGATATTTCTTGAAGAAATTTAATAAACAAATCATAAGACATATATGGCACTGATATTAAAATATCTTTCTTTAGTGCTTTGTCAATCAAACTTTCGTTATTAACTAAAGTTTTAGGAGTCCATTTAGGATATTCAAGATTCTTATTAAATTTAGGGAAGGCCATCAAATCTTTATTATTATGATATCTTGATGAATAGCTTATAAATTCATTTTGTTTTACATTAAGTTTTTTTAGTAAAACAGTCTCAATTGTTTTAGGCATTCCTGTTTCAAGGATAATTCGTACAGGTAAACCCTTTTTTCTGTCTTTTACAGCTTGTAAAATATTTTTAAGCATTCCTTCATCAGGATCTGATTCAATTTCAAGTTCTGCGTCTCTAGAAAATTTAAAACTATATGCGTTATAAACATCATAACCTAGCGGTTTAAAGATAATATCTAAATTTAATCTAATCACATCATCTAAATAAATTACATTGTGATTATCATCATTATTTTCTAAAGTAATAAATCTCTTTTCACCTTTAAAAGGAATAGGAACAATTGCATAATCGCTTGTCTCTAAATTTTGTGATGATTTAAGTTCTACAATTAAATATATAGATTCATCATTAATAAATGATAGATTAGCTTTTTTAGTAATAATTATAGGACTAATAAAACCATTAATATTCTTAATATAATATTCACGAAGTTTTTCTTTTTGATTACTTGTAATGGTTTGGCTATCTAGTAAATTAATATGTTCTTTTCTTAATTGGCTAAATAAATCATCTAAGGCTTTAGAATATTCTTTACTATATTCCTCATACAAAGATGTTACCTTGTTATATACTTCTTTTTTATTTTTAGAGATTTCTAGATTAGATTCACTTAAACTCTTTAGAGCTGCAACCCTAACTTTAAAGAATTCGTCTAAGTTTGATGAATAAATGCCTAAAAAGTTAAGTCTTTCATAAAGAGGCACATCACTTCTTTCGGCTTCTTTTAGAATTCTATAATTAAAATACATCCATGAGATATCTCTATCGATATAATTTTCTTTAGTTAATTTGATTTCGTTTTTCATATATAAATCCCTCTATATTTTATTTTATCACATTATATTTTAAAAAACTTAAGAATTAACTTTTTTTACATTTTATTTACATTAGATTAAGACTTTTATTTATTTCATTTAAAAATATATTAATTTTAAAAACTTGTAATACTTTCTAGCATTGTTTATAAT
>CAVGYR010000185.1:0-3196 GCA_963633325.1 uncultured Treponema sp. | reverse complement strand
TCGTTAGATGAAAGCATTAAATCTGCTTATACTTGGGAAAAGAATTTACAAATGGCAATGATAGGAGTGAAATAATGGAAAAGAGAAAGAACATAAAAATTTTAGTGGCATATCACAAACCTTTTGATTTATTAAAATCAAATATCCTAACACCTATTCATGTTGGAAGAGATATTGCTCAAAATACGGATTCAAAATCGTGGTTGGAGCATAATATGCTTGGAGATAATACAGGAGATAATATTTCTTATAAGAATAAAAATTACTGTGAATTAACTGCATTATATTGGGCTTGGAAAAACTTTGATTCTGATTATATTGGATTATTTCATTATCGCAGAATGATGAGTTTTAAAGATTCAATATCTCAAATATATTCAATTGATGAAAAGGTTCTAAAAAGTATTGGATTAGATGACAATACCATAGAAAAAATGTGTGAAAAATATGATGTAATACTTCCTCCTGTATACAATGTTCACCCCGTAGGGCAACCCAAGAATATAATGACAAACTATGAATTTTATGCAAATGAACATAATAAATCAGATATGGATGCAATGATAAATATTATCAAAGAATATTATCCTGAATACCTCCCAGATACTGAAAATTATTTGTCCTCTAAAAAAAGTTTCTTTTTCAATATGTTTGTAATGAGAAAAGATATTTATAACCAATATATGGCATTTTTATTTGGAGTTATGGATAAATTAGAAAAGATTATCTCCATTTCTGAGAATAGTTACCAAGCTCGAGTTTTTGGATTTTTATCAGAAAGATTACAAAACATATTTATATATCATGTAAAAAGAACAAATCCTGATATTCAAATTCATTATGTGCAAGATATTGTTTATTATGCTCCATCTTGCAAACCTGTAAAATTTGAAAAGAAAAACCTTAATCTAGGGGAAATGCAATATTTATCAAACACACAAAATACAGCAGATAATGAAATAAATATAGTCTTCTCTATTGATGGGAATTATGCAAAACACTGTGCTGCAACATTGTGTTCGATATTACTTAATAGTAAAAGAGGAAATAAATTTAATATTTTTATCCTTGATGGAGGAATTTCTCAAAAAATAAAAAGCAAGTTTGAAAAATTGAAAGAAATCAGGGATTTCAACTTAAATTATATTTCCATCGATAATGAATATTTCAAAGATTTGCCACTTAATCGTTCTTATATTTCGATTGCAACATACTATAGACTTTTATTACCAGAAGTATTACCTTCAAATATTGATAAAATTATTTACTTAGATTCTGACATCATAGTAGAAAAAGATATTGCCGAATTATGGAATTATGATATTTCAGACAAATATGCTGCAGTAGTAGAAGACGAGGGAAGCATTTACCAAGTTCAAAGGATGCATCTTCCTGCGAAAAATTCATATTTTAATGCAGGGGTTTGTATGTTCAATATTAAAAAACTTCGAGAATTGGATTTCCAAAAAATGTGGAAAGAATATTTTGAAAAAAATAAAGAAATTATAACATTGCAAGATCAAGATATTTTGAATGGGGTATTCAATGGAAACTGCTTATTTGTACCATTGCAGTGGAATACGAATGGAAGATTATATACAAAACATAATTTAATGGAACATAATTATAGTTATGAAGAAGCCGTCTATGCGGCACATAACCCAGGAATATTGCATTTTACAGATGTAAATAAACCATGGAATAAATTATGTACACACCCATTAAAAAGTGAATATTTGAAATATTTGAGTTTAACACCGTGGCATTCCTTAGCTTTGAAATATCGGATAGAACAAATAATTTGTTCTATATTTACCGCAATAAAAAAATATCGAAAAGACCTTATAAGTATTCATTTGAACAAAAATGAACAATGTATAAAAGTTCTAGGAAAAAAATTTAGTTTAAATAAGGGAGAATAATATGAATATTAATATATGTTTTAGTTCTGATAATAATTATGCTCAACACATGGGCATTGCAATTGCTTCAATACTTAACCATTCTGAAAAAGATGACATTTATAACTTTTATATATTAGACGGAGGAATTAGTGAAGAAAATAAACAAAAAATTCATTTGCTAAATAATATTTCTAAATTTAATATTAAATATATTCAGATAAATACAGATGATTTCAAAAATTGTCCAATGACAAACTATGTTTCATATATAACACAATCAACATATTATCGATTTAGTATTCCTAAACTATTAAATAACGTAGAAAAAGTTTTATACCTTGATTGTGATATAATTGTTAATTCAAATATTAGGGATTTATTTAACTATGATATTGAAGGCTATTACCTAGGAGCAATACCAGAAGTCTTTAACAATACACATAGAAAAAGGTTAGATTATAAAGACGGGCATTATTATTGCAATGCTGGGGTTTTACTAATAAACAATAAGAAATGGATAGAAGATAAAATAGAAGATAAACTATTTGAATACATTCAAAATCCATCCCATCAAATTGTATATCAAGATCAAGATATTATTAATGAAGTTTTGAAGTATAAAATTAAATATCTTCCTCTTGAGTGGAATTTACAACACGATACAATTAATTGCTCGGATTCTTATCCGTATCATAATGAGGAAAGAGAATATGCAATTAGAAGCCCTAAACTAGTACATTATACAAATCCTAAAAAACCGTGGAAAAAAGACTGTGATAATAAATATCAATATTTATATTACCAAAATGCAAAAAATACACCTTGGAGAAACTTGTACTATAGATATTACACAAAGAAAATTTGTAAAAAATTTATTCAAAATTTTTACAACAAAAGCAAAGTTGAAATTCCGTCAGATGGCTTAGGGAAATATGTTAAAAACAAATATACAATTTTGGGGATCAAATTAACTATCAAAAAGAAGAAAAAAATAGAAGAAATTATAAGAACATTAAATGACCATGAGCATGCTAGATGTGAATATTTAGCAAATAGAATTGAAAATATAATTTGTCTACTAAATAATCAAACTAAATATACTGATGTTATTGTGAATAGAATTCAAAATACAATATATGAAGATATTAATAATGCGATAAATGAACAAACTAAATTATTATTAGAAAAACAAATTGGAAAAAGTTTAAGCGTATATAGTCTTCATCAAAAAGTATTTTCTAAGTATAAAAATATAAATAAAGGAAAAGATGTAGTTTTAGTAGCAACAGGAC
>CAVGYR010000184.1:0-3200 GCA_963633325.1 uncultured Treponema sp. | reverse complement strand
TATGGCTCAAATCTATTTTTAATAACTTCCCCTAGTTCAACAGAAAAGCTTCTTACATTTAATTTATCATAATCAAAATCTAGTTTAGATAAATAATATCTATTTTTATATTTTAAAATATTAAGCTCTTTTGTGTTTAAAGTAGTATTATCTTCGATAAACTTTTTAACAATATTTATATCTTTATCAATAACTTTCTTACCTTTTTTTATCGTACCAATTTCATCTACTTCTTTTTCTAAAATAGCCATAAACTGACCTTCGCCTTTGTTAAATGGGTAGACTCTTAAGGTATTTTCTATTAAACCTTTTTCGCCGTATTTATAAAGTTCTTCTTTAATAGGTAATAATTTATAGCCTAAAGATATAATATATTTAACCATTTCACAATCTTCTTCAGGTGAAAATGTACATGTAGAATAAATCAATTTTCCGCCTTTTTTAAGCATCTTGTTTGCATCATTTATTATTTCTTTATCGCGTGAAGCACATTCTTTTACATTTTCAAGTGTCCATGAATTTTTAGCGACCTCATCTTTTCTCATCATGCCTTCTCCTGAGCACGGCGCATCTAACAAAATCACATCAAATGAATTTTTAAAAACATTTTTTAATTCACTAGCACTATTATTTGTAATAACAACATTTGAAAAACCTAAACGTTCAATATTTTGAAATAAAATATTACATCTAGTATAATCAATTTCATTAGAGAAAAGAATTCCGTTTGGTATACGCGTAGCTATTTGGCTACTTTTACCCCCTGGGGAAGCACACAAATCTAAGACAAGCTCGTCCCCACGAAAATCAAAAAGATTTACAGGCATCATCGCACTAGGCTCTTGAATATAGAAAGCACCTAAATGGTGATATGGATGATTCCCGTATTTCTTATCATTTTTAAGATAATATCCGTCCTTATCATATTCGATTTTCTCTAAATCCATATCGATATGTTGTTTAAATTTATCATATTCAATTTTATTTAATCTAATAGACCTATAAGGTTTCTCGTCTAGGGAAGAAAGATACGCTTCAAATTTATCACCTAATAGGTTTTTCATTCTTTCTAAATATAGTTCGTTCATGATTTCACCTAATAAAATTATATCAAAATATTAATTATTTATATATGAAAATAATGCGTAATTTAAAAAAGATATCTTGTAAAAACAAAATATCTTAATATACGTTATTTGTTATCTAGAGAATCAATAGTTTCAACAATTGAATCGGCTAGGTTTTTAGCATCAAATTCTTCGTTAAACCCTTCAGGAAGACTAACAGTAGGACTTGTGACTACAAGTTTATCACAAAGATCTTTAACATCTCCTACCTTAAAGAACTCGACAGGGGTATCACTATATAATTCTTTATATGGTTCAATATCAGAAATGATTGGCTTAGTACCTAAATTAATAGCTTCAAGAGTTGCTTGTGAGAAGCCTTGATATATTGAAGGTACTACTAGGAATTTAGCTTGTTGAATATAAGTTAACATTTCGGAATTAGTGATTTTTTCAGTAAAACTAACATTAGGATACATAATTAAATCACTTAATTCAGGACGTTCTTCTAAGAATTTAGATCTTCTACCTAATATTTTAAGTTCTAAATTAGGTAAATCTTTAATCGCGTTTAGTAATGTATCTATTCCTGACATCTTCTTAAAATTAGAAGTATACATTACGTAACCTTTCTTTCTATTGTTGTTAAATCTATCTAAGAAGCCTTTTGAAACACCTGGTTTAATAATCTTAATCCTAGGATAATATTTTTCACCGAAATATGTTTTTATTCTTGTTTTAGCCCATAATGTAGGAGTATATACAACAATACTCTTATTTAATGCACGAGCTAGACGTCTTTTTTTGTGTCTTGTGTCAATCTTTCCTTTATTTAATTCCGGATGATCTAGCCACATAAGATTTGGAATCATTGAAATAACCTTAGCCTTGATGCCAAATGGTACAACGAAATGAGGTGTAAAAAATACATCACATTTATTTATTGTTCTAATATCTACTTTATATAACAATAATAATTTAGTTGGGTCTGTATTATCATAAACGTAATAACAGTTCGGATAACGCTCAATAAGTTCTTTTTTACCAATTAATACATATTGATGTCTTGTAAAATCTAAGTTAGATAATATTCCCTCAAGCATTCTCCCTGTTTCTGAATGTCCTAAATATCTACAATCAATTGCAACTTTCATAAAACTCACTACCTTTATATTAATTATATCATACTATAATAAAAGCGTGTGTATAAATTAATTTACAAAAATAAAAAATCGTAAATTAATTTATCTACGATTTCTTATAAGATTTATTTGTTTTCTTTTGGTGTTATATCAGTTAAATTTACATCTAACTTGTTATATGGAACATCGATATTAGCTGCCATTAATGCATCCCATACTTCTTGAAGTAGGTAGAAATGAACATCCCAATAATCTTCTGTTTTAACCCAACAACGTGATGTAATCATGATACCTGAGTCACCATGTTCAGACATTTTAACCATAATAGGCTTGTCTTTTAAAACACTTTCGTTAGCTAAAATAACGTCACGAATAACTTGAATTGCAAGTTTGTAATCAGCTTCATATGCAACTTCAAATACTTCATCAACTCTTCTTGTTTCCTTAACATTAACATTAACGATTGTGCCGTTTGCTAAAATACCATTAGGAATTAAGACTGCCTTGTTATCTGTCGTAACGATATGTGTATAGAAAAATCTAATGTCTTCTACAGTACCTGAATATCCTTGAGCTTGAATAAAGTCGCCAACTTTAAATGGTCTAGTAGCAACAATCATTATACCACCTGCAAAGTTTGCAAGAGATCCTTGTACTGCTAAGCCGATTGCGACTGATATAGACGCAATAATTGAACCAATTGATGCAGTTTGAATACCAATTAAGCCTAAGAACATTAAAAACCATATTACTTTAAGACCAATTGTAACTACTTGGTAAACTACAGAAGTAACTGTTTTATCACAGTTTTTCTTAAGCATACGTTTTTTAATTGATCTACCAAGTTTATTAGTTATTTTAAATAATATAAATAATCCAATAAGACCTAAGATTAGTTTAATACCAGTTGTAGTTGCCCACTGTAATACTGCTGACCATAAACTTGGCCAATCAACGATAGTTGTTGTAGTAGCATTACTTTCAGCTGCAC
>CAVGYR010000183.1:0-3213 GCA_963633325.1 uncultured Treponema sp. | reverse complement strand
ACTGCTGCCTCCCGTAGGAGTCTGGGCCGTGTCTCAGTCCCAATGTGGCCGTTCAACCTCTCAGTCCGGCTACGCATCATCGCTTTGGTGGGCCGTTACCCCGCCAACTGGCTAATGCGCCGCAGGCTCTTCCTTAGGTAGATTGCTCTTTTAACTATAAGAGGATGCCCTCCTATAGACTATCCAGTTTTACCTTCCGTTTCCAGAAGTTATCCTCGTCCTTAGGGTAGATTACCTACGTGTTACTCACCCGTTCGCCACTGTCTAGCAAGCTAGACCGTTCGACTTGCATGTATTAGGCATGCCGCCAGCGTTAATCCTGAGCCAGGATCGAACTCTCCAAAAAATTATTTTTGGTGAAATTCACCTTTTTGCTCAATTTAAGTTATATTCTTTAAAGAATTAACTTGTTACTTAATTTCGTATATTTATTGTCATATGTTCAGTTTTCAAAGACCTAATTTGACAAGCTAAATTTCTTTAGCGTGCTTATTTAGTATATCACTCAACAATCTTAATGTCAAACATAATTTTAAATATTTTTAAATTTTATTTTTGACTTAATGCCTTAAGTGATTGCTTCTGCTGAAGCCTTATTTAGTATATACCAAACAGTTTCATGAGTCAAGAAAAATTTTTTATATTTTTGTGCTTTTTAAAGACCATCATTTTATATATAATATAATAAAGGAAAAAATACTATGAAAAAAATCGGTTTAATAGCAGAATACAATCCCCTTCACAATGGTCATTTATATCATTTTAATAAAATAAAAGAATTGTATAAGGATTCTTATATTATTACAATTTTATCAAGCGAATTTAGCCAAAGGGGAGATTTGTGTGTTTTCAATAAATTTATAAGAAGTGAACAGGCTTTAAAATTAGGTGCAGATTTAGTTTTATCTAACCCTATATATTATTCTATGAACAATGCATCGACATTTGCTTATTCAAATATTTATTTTTTAAATTTATGTAACATTGATATTATAATTTCTGGGTCTGAAACTTGTGACATTGATGTACTAAACAAAATTTATGAATTAGAACAAACTTTAGAGTTTCAAAAAAAAGTAGATAATTATTTTCATTCAGGATTATCAAACAAAAGTTCTTATATTAAAACTCTAAATGAATACAATATAAATTTGAAATCTAATGATTTATTAAATTATTTTTATTTTAAAGCAATTAAAGAAATAAACCCTTGTATTCAACTAATGCTAATTAAAAGAATAAATAATGACTATAGCGATAAAACCATAAATTCCACCAATATACAAAGTGCAACTTCTATAAGGAATCTAACAGAAATTGAAAATTATGTCCCTGATTTTGTGAACGAAGACTTTAAAAAATATAGTTTTAGAGATCCTAACTTATTATTACCACTTATTAAATATGCGCTATTGCAAAATAATAATTCCAAAGAAAATGTTGAAGGTTTAATAAACCGAGCTAAGAAAATAGACGTTAACGATTATAAAGATTTAGTAAATAATCTTATCACTAAAAGATATAGTGAATCCAAAGTTAAGCGTTTTTTGATCACAACATTATTAAATATTACTGACCAATCATTATTGTACGAACCTTTTATAAGAGTTTTAGGATTTAATAAGAATGGGAAAAGCATATTAAATGATATCAAAAAAACAGTTAAAATTTATACAAGTATTAAAGAAGGAATAAATAAAACTTTTGACATAGAATTTACAGCTGATAAAATTTTAGACGTTATATATAAAGATGATTTAACAAAAAAAGAAACTCTTTCACCTAAAATTATATAGTAAATTTTATTGATTTTTTTTACGTTTCCGTATAATATATATCATTGTGAATTTAATAAAAAGAAGGTTGATATATTTGATAAATTCAATTTTAGCAATTAGCGCCTATGAAGTGTTATTTCCTATTGGTCTTATTCTTTTAGTTTCAAAATTTTTTGGCGTAGTGGCTAAACGTTTAGGTCTTCCTCAAATACTAGCAATGTTACTAACTGGTATTGTAATAGGTTTGTTAGCTTTAGTGCCTTCAATAAATAAAAATTTTATTACTGATGATGCTAAAGAGGGGATTGCCTTTATTTCAGAACTAGGTGTAGTTTTGATCTTATTTAGTGCCGGATTAGGTACAGATTTAAAACAAGTTAAAGCTTGCGGGGTTTCTGCTTTTGTTATAACAATACTAGATGTTGTTCTTTGCATGGTATTAGGTTATGTATTTGCAGGTATATTCTTTGGGTTTGATCACGCTTGGGAAAACATTTTCTACGGTGTAATTTTAACAGCTACTAGTGTTTCTGTTACAGTTGCTACCCTAAAAGAATTAGGAAAACTCAATTCAAAAATTGGTACTACAATTGTTAGTGCAGCTATCTTAGATGATGTTTTAGGTGTAATTATATTATCTGTTGTGCTTAGTTTGTCTGGCGCAGGTGGTGGTGATTCTTCCGTTTTAACAACTGATCCATTTACTAAAATGTTCTCACACATAATGTCAGAAAAAGTTGCTAGTATTATGGCTGTTGTTTTACAAACAATTTTGTTCTTCGCATTCGTATTATTACTTGGATATATTACAAGAAAGTTCTTTAATCATTTAGAAAAAAAGTATCCACACCATAGACGTATTCCTATATATGGTATAGGTTTCTGTTTTGTAGTTGCATTCTTAAGTCAAAAATTATTTGGTATTGCTGATATTACAGGTGCTTACTTTGCAGGTTTAATCCTTGCCGGAAGATCTTCTACTGAATATGTTGAACGTAGAACATCAATTGCATCTTATATCATATTTACTCCTGTATTCTTTGCAAATATCGGTATTTCAACTGATTGGAAAGCATTTAGTGATCCTTCATTTGTAACATTCGCAGGATTTGGATTCGTATTCATATTATGTGCTATTGCTGGTAAATTTATCGGTGCTTCTGTAGGTGCTAAAGTTACCGGAAACACTTGGAAAGATTCATTATGTTGTGGTGCTTCAATGTGTGTACGTGCTGAAGTATGTTTAGTATCTGCTCAAAAGGGTATCGATGCCGGACTAGTAGATGGCAGAATTAAGATATTCTTAATTATATTAATTGTCGCAAGTTCTATCGTTGTACCACTAATCCTAAAAGCAGCTTATAAAAAAGACTATTTAAATAATTTCCATGGTGACGACTCAAATAGAGATTCTAATGAAAATTCTATTAACAAA
>CAVGYR010000182.1:0-3225 GCA_963633325.1 uncultured Treponema sp. | reverse complement strand
GGGCAGACCCGTTAGTAGCTAAATATCACTACTACAACTCCAAGACCATGTTCATTATTCCTTATTTACCTTTTTTCACCAACCAAAGGCTCTCTACAAAACTTAAAATAACTACTCTTCTTTTCAACGTCATTTTGAATGGTTCTTAAATTTCACAAATTTATTATAGGCTCCAAATTTTCAAAAATCAATAGAGCACTTGAAGAAAACGTTTTCACGTATTTTAAACTACTTTTTGTGTTCAAAAATTGCGACTAAAGATATTTGACTTGTACGAGGAGATAAATCAAAACCTTTTAAAACTTTTAACGAATAAGCACTCATACTTAGCTCAAACGCATTACGTTCTAATGTTTTTATATCGTTTGATATATAAATTAATTTTTTTGCATTATAATCTTTCAATTTATTGATAGTATCTTTATCTAATCCTTCGCTTGGCGCATTTATAATGATTGTATCAATCTTATTATCTTTTAATTTAACTAAATATTCGCTTAAGCGTCCATCAATAAGTTCAACATTTTTAACTTGATTTAATCTAATGTTCTCTTTTGCAATATACGAATCTTCTTTAGAGTTAGACAAGGCATATATTTCATTTACTTTATCACTTAATACAACATCAAGCAAAGAAATATTTGAATAAATATCTAATACATTATCAGTTTCCTTAAATAAATCTAAATTAATTAAAGATTTTATTAAAGCCTCGTAACCAAGTGAATTTATAGGAAAGAACGAATTAGATGTGATTTTAAATTTATAATCACAAACCATATCTACGATAAATCCTTTACCATATAAAACACGTTCTTTTTTGTTAAATGTCTGAATAATAGTTGTGATATTTAAATCTTCTTTTAAAAGATCTTTAACTACATTATTTCTTCCCGGGAACATCTCACTATTTGTCTCAACTATTAACATTAACTCTTTAGAATTAAAGCCATATCTTACACAAAGCGATTTAATGATACCTTTTTTTGTGTAATTATCATAAGGTTCTATATGGTTTTCAGACAAAATGATGTTAAATTTATTGATTACCTCAATAATTTTCTTAGCCTCAATTTTGCAATCTGTGATACTTACTAAATTATTATTTACATAAAATCCACAAACTACCTTTTTTGCCTTAGACAACTTGTACGCTTTTGATGTTTTATTTCGGTAAGAATCTTTATTGTAGGCTTTTTCTATCCCTAAATACGAAAAATCTCTAAAATGAGAAAAACATTCTTTTATATATTCATCTTTAAGTTCTAATTCATGACTATAAGTTAAACCCTGATATTTACATTTTGTGCACTCTTTATAGAAAGGGCAATTAACTTTTTCGCGAACTTTATCATTCCTTTTAATGATTTTTACTAGTTTTAGAGGATGACTTGAATTTTTTTCAATTTCAAATTCTCCTTCTTCATCCTTTAAAATACCATTTATTTTAATAAATTGGTTATTATAATTGATTAACCCATTAGCTTCATAATCTTCTTTTAAACATCTAAAATTAGCTTTTTTCATAATTACCTCTTCCTAAAAAAAACGAAGCTTAGCTTCGTTTAAGCACCTAACGATTTGCCTTTTGATATAAATTTAATATCATTAAATTCTACAATTGTATTTCTTGAACTAAACATAGTTATATAGAAATAGTCTTTATCAATACGTGTAAAATCGAAATCTGTATAAGTGTTTGTATATGTAATATCTTTATAAGTTGTACTAACAGTAACTACTTGTCCTAAGCGAACAATCTTAAATAATACCTTATCGTTTGCATTATAATAACTATCTAAGAAATTATCTTCTTTTTTAAGAACACCATTTTCTCTTTTGAAATTGATATTCATACCAATCTCACTTGTGACTAGTCCACAAGCTACATAATTTGAAACAATAGTTTTGTCAGATATAGATTGATTGATGTAAAAATCATCTCTAAGTGATACCCCAAATCCTGTTAGCGAAATAGGTTCGAATTCTTTTACACAGGCAACACATGAGAATTCAAAATTATCTTTTATATCAATCTTCTTTGCGACAAAAGAAACGCCTTCACTATTTAGTGAAATTTTGCCTAGTGGCACAACATCATTCCCGTTTTTTAACATTTGACCAACTTCAAAAGTCTTTCCGTTGCCACGCGCCACAAATCCATTTGAATTTTCCGTTACTTGTCTACCTGTATCACCGAACGCACTACCTATATATTCTTTACTGTTAGTATTAAACCAAGGCTTAGGACTATATGTATCAAAATTAGGCACTACATAAGGAACGTAAACATAGTCTTCATCCATCTTTAAGTCGGAAATAGTAGGTTTTGTTAAAGGGTTAACGATAAATTCTTTAATAGGATTATTAGATTCTTTAAGCGTTTTTGCAATATAATACGCAAAAATCTTAGCACCGTAAGAATTAATATGTGTACCATCAACAGTTAAAATATCAGGCACAAGTTTATCATTTTCGTACTTTCCTTTAGTAATTGCATGAGTTAAACAAGCTTTCGCATATCCTGCGTCTTTTGCAATTTCAGTTGAATAAGTTGTAAGATCAACAACATCAACGCCTACTTCTTTTCCTAG
Organism: uncultured Treponema sp.; assembly: GCA_963633325.1. Classification (GTDB taxonomy): domain Bacteria; phylum Bacillota_I; class Bacilli_A; order Acholeplasmatales; family Anaeroplasmataceae; genus JAEELC01. Next base: position 631 of record CAVGYR010000182.1, on the reverse strand, counting down.
GTCTATAATAGCTTTTCTGTAGTCACCGTACTTAGTGATATGTACTTTTTCATTTGTATATTTATTTTCTTCATCAAGTCTACAAATAGGGCATACTAAGATAGCCGTCGCATTTCTTTCTTTAGCTATCTTAATATAATTATTATATAAAGAATATTTAAATGATGTATTATCACTTAAAGGCTTATTTGCATCTGTAAATCTATTTGGATCATCATGTTTTTCATCATTATGTCCGAATCCGATGAATACAAAATCTCCTTCTTTTATATTTAAAAATTCTTGATAATTCTTTTCGTTTACAAAACTTTTTGAACTTCTACCGCTTAATGCTAAATTTAATATAGGTCTTATATTAAAATAAGTTTCAATTTCTGTTCCCCAACCAGCTCTATGATAATAATAAACTTCATTGAATTTAGCTACAGTAGAATCGCCAACTATATAAATCATAAATACTTACCGTCTTTCTTGCAATTAATATTATATATCAAGTTCGCTCTTTTATTAAGAATTTTTTAAATTTTCTAAGTTTGTTTTAAGCGCCTCTAAATAACTTACATTAGAACTATCCATCATTTCTAATGTATATAAATAAGAGACATTAGTTTTTGTAGTTTTAGAAATTGCA
>CAVGYR010000181.1:1417-3230 GCA_963633325.1 uncultured Treponema sp. | reverse complement strand
ACATCTTTATTTAGTAATTCACCTATTTTTATTAATAGCAATAATTTATTTAATTGATATCTAGAAGTAAATGAATTAGATAATAAATTAAATGTGTTTTCTAAATCAGTTTTATTATCAAGATTAATTTGAGACTTCAAAATTAAATAGTATTCATCTCCATAAATTCCAGCTAGTTTTTCAATTTTATTACATATTGTATTAGCTTTTTTAATATCTTGTTCAACTCCTATCCCATAATAATAAGAATAAGCTAAAAAAGTGGAACAAGTTGAAATACCATCTTCTAAATTAATAAACTTATTATGACCATAATTTAAGATTTCAATATATTTAGAATTATCAAAGTCTAAAAATGTATTTGCTAAAAAGGCTAGCTGTTCATTGTTAAAATCTGAATATTTTTTGTCTTCTAAAATTTTTAAAATAGTTTTATTAAGTAAATCGTAATTTGGTTTTGTAAATGGTGTTCCATTATATAAATAGAAAGTATAAGTAAATTCATTCTCATTAAAGTCTATTAATTTATAGGCTTTTTTTAGAAAATGATAGGATTTAGTTGACATTATCATATAGTTTATAAATTTAAAATCTTTTGTTTTAGTTTTCTTATAAAAAGAATAGGCTAGTTTAAAAGCTAAATCAAAATCTTGATCAAATATAGCTTTATTAATATAAAAATCAGTAAGTTTAGTGTTTGCTTTATAATTTGATTTTAATTCTTGATAAATATCATTAACTTTTTGCTTATCATGTATTCTTATATATAGATTTCCTAAGTCAATTAAATTAATAGGACTATTTTGAATTGAATTAGCCTTTGTAAAATGTTTAATTGCTTTATTAATATCAGTTAAATAATTATTATCAGCATAAATTTCGGCTAATAAATAATTAGCGTCGCTATTTTTATTTAAGTCTTCTTCTTTTAATAATTCGATAGCTTCTTTTTTGAAAGAATCTTGTAATAGACATTCAATCATTTTTCTTTTTATAAAATATATGTCTTGATTATTGTTTTCTTTTTGAAGCTTATATGCGTATTCTAAAACTTTAAATGCAGAATAATATTCTTCTTTAAAATAATAAATATCAAATAAATCAATTAAGAAAGAGAAGGAAAATTTCAAATCTTGAGAAAGTATTTTGTTAACTATAAAATGATCGTAATTGTTTTTATTTTCAACAATTTCAATTAAGGCATTAATAGTATCGATAAAGGCTTGATCAGAATAAGTTAATGTGATTTTATTTGATAATTCCTCGATTTTTTCTTTGTTATTAATTGTTAAATAGTATTTAACTAATATGAGAATTAGGTTTTGTTCTAATAATGAAGAATTTTCGTAATTTTTAAGATCTTCTTCTGATTTTAATAAATATGTTTCAATGATTGGATTTTTACAATCCTTTTTAAAATGAATTAATCCAAGAACATAACTTATATAAGTCCAGTAAGTAAATATATCTAGGCTAAATCCTTTTTGAGCTAAATAAAAACATTGAGCATAGTTTTCATATTCTAAGCTAAAGGCAATACAAGGAATAAGTACTTCTTTTACTATCTTGTTTGATGAAGAATTAGATAATTGAATTAAATTTGAATAAAGTTGATTATCTTCGATTTTTAAAATTGGAAAAAATTTTAATTCTAAAAGAGTTTTATATAATAAGAACTTTTCTTTTTTAGTTTTATTGTATTTATCTGAATAATATTTGTATGTTTTTTCTATTCCTAATTGTTTTAATTTATCAGTTAGTTCGTTTGGTTTCATAATTCAAAAATAATTATACTATTTAATAAGAATTAATA
>CAVGYR010000181.1:0-1407 GCA_963633325.1 uncultured Treponema sp. | reverse complement strand
GAATTAATAAACATATTTAATTAAAAAGTACATTTTCTTTTATTTATCTAGAATAAATAAGATTTGAAAAGTATAATTATAAAAACGGAGGTCTTATATGGTGAAAACAAAAGGAATTTTAGGAAAAATACCATCAATTATCAGTATTGTTTTGTATTTAGCTTTAGGAATAATAGCTATATGTTCAAAAGATGCATTTTCAAGTTCAATTGGCTTGATATTTGGAATAATGCTTATTGTAAGTGGTGTCTTATTTATGATTTATGCATTTTACACAAGATTCTTATTGATTGGTAGTAGCTTTTTGATGATTGAAGGTGTAGTAATTACTTTATTTGGTATATTCTTATGCTCATATAAAGAAGTATCATTGTTATTAATTACTTATGGATTAGGTGCTTATTTAATCTTCAATGGATTTTGTAAAATAGTTTCTTCTTTTGATTTAAGAAGATATCATGTGTCTAGTTGGTGGTTATCTATTTTATTTGGATGTTTGTATATTGTATGTGGCTCTATGATGTTCGCATTTACAAATACATCAAGTACAGTAGTTAGTATTATTATGGGCGTTATGTTAATTATTTATGCATTAATTAACTTTGCTGATTTAATAGATGAATTTAGAAGAGAAAAAAGAGAAAAGGTTATTATTGAAAATATAAATAAACACATAAATACCAATGATTTTGATAAAGTAGACTTTGATTTTACAAATAAAGAATAATTAAAATACTGATTATAATAAATGTAAGAATCACTTATGTGGATTTTAATCCTATGTAGTGTAATTTAACGCTTAAAAAGTAAAAAGATAATTAGATTTAGCTATCTTAAATACTATTTCTAATTATCTTTTTTAAATTATTTTTATTTAGTTGATGAAGTTGAATAATAATTGTTTTTAATTGTACCTGTTTCAATTAAGATGGAATTTTGATTTAAACTTACTATTACTTCATCACAAATTTTATAAACTGTATCTTTTGATATATCTTCTAAAATTACTGCGATTGTTCTTTCAGTAGTTATATTGTTATTATCATCCATCCAATAGCCTGTTGCTTCATAAATAGTGCATCCAGATGTGTGTTTAACACATATTTGAGTTACTCTAGTCATACATTCTTCAAATGGGATTTCTAATTTGTATGTATCTTTATCATTAGTTCCTATATAAAGAGTGTATTTAGTTTGTTCATCCTGTTTAGAAATATTTGAATTTATTTGAAATCCTAGTAAAACTCCAGTAATTACTATATTAATTGCTAATAATGTAGTTATTACTATTGCAAATATTTTGCATTTATTTGTTTTCTTTTCTTCCATAGTTTATTTTCCTTTCTAAAGAAAAAGGGGCTGTTGAAAAACCTAGATATAAAATAGGTGGAACAACAGTCCTTTTAA
>CAVGYR010000180.1:0-3263 GCA_963633325.1 uncultured Treponema sp. | reverse complement strand
AAGTGCTACTATGTCTGTATTTGATAATCTATATAACCTCATGTCTACTATAGCAGTTGCTTGGGCTTCAGTAAATTCAAACCTAGAAATTAAATTATTTATTGAATCTTGTCTATCTTTACTTGCTCTAATTATCTTTATTACTTCATCTAATACTGATATTGCTTTTATTAAGCCTTCTACTATGTGGTATCTTGCTTTAGCATGTTCTAGATCAAAGTTTGTTCTTTTTAATACTACTTCTCTTTGATGGGCTATATAGGCATCTAATATTCCTATGACTCCTAATAACATTGGTCTTCTATTTACTATTGATATCATATTAAAGTTATATGATATTTGTAATTCAGTATTTTTGTATAAATAGTTTAATATGTTTGTAGAATCTGCATCTTTTTTTAAATCTATTGCTATTTGTAATCCTGTTTTGTCTGATTCATCTCTTACTTCTGATATACCATCTATTTTTTTATCTATTCTTATTTCATCTATTTTTTTTACTAGTTGAGCTTTATTTACTTCATATGGGATTTCTGATATTATTATTTTATTTTTTTCTATTGTTGCTTTAGATTTGATAATTATTTTTCCTCTTCCGGTTTTATATGCTGATTTTATTCCATCTATTCCTTCTATTATAGCACCGGTTGGAAAATCTGGGCCTTTGATATACTTCATTATTTTATCTAATTCACAATCTGGATGTTCTATTCTATAGATAGTTGCATCTATAACTTCTCCTAAATTATGTGGTGGTATATTTGTAGCATATCCTGCTGATATTCCTGTTGTTCCGTTTACTAAAAGGTTTGGAAATTTTGCTGGTAAGACTGTTGGCTCTAGAAGAGTATCATCATAGTTTGGTGCCATTACTACGGTATCTTTGTCTATATCTTTTAACATTGCTCCTGCTATTTTTGATAATCTTGTTTCTGTATAACGTGAGGCTGCTGCTGAGTCGCCATCTATTGATCCATTATTACCTTGCATATCTACAAATGGTTCTCTCATTTTCCAACTTTGGCTCATTCTTACTATTGCGTCATAAATTGAGCTATCTCCGTGAGGATGATATTTACCCATAACATCTCCTACTGCACGGGCACTTTTCTTATAAGGTTTATCATAAGTGTTTTTTTCTTTATACATTGAGAATAATATTCTTCTTTGTACTGGTTTTAATCCATCTCTTACGTCTGGGATTGCTCTATCTTGAATTATGTATTTAGAATATTTTCCAAATCTTTCTCCCATTATTTCTTCTAGTGAATAATCGTAAATTCTTTTTATTATGTCTTCCATCTTTATCACCTTTAATAATCTTATCATAATTTAAGGGATAAAACAAGAAAAAAACTCAGGTGTTTACAATCACCCAAGTATTTGTGTTACTACTCAGCCTTAAAAAGACAAATTTTAATTAATTTGTCTTTTTAAGCATCAGAAAACTAGGCAAACAATGACTTGCCTTCATATATTTCTTTAATACAAGTAAAAGGATTTAATTTTCTTAATCTTGCAGTTTTGATAATACTCATTGTATTACCAAATCGTTCTCCACCTTTAGTACTTCTAAATCCACCTGATACTTTTGTTTTTCCTTTTATCATCCTTAAACATCTTTCCATAAAATTATTTTCACAAGGAATATCAAAATCATAAATAAAGAATAGTATTACATTTTTACTTTTTTGTAATCTTTTTAATAAGGTATTTTGTTTATCTCGCCAGTATGATGATGAAACGTTTTGGTTTTGAATTTTAGCGTTTTCTAATATCTTATCATATTCATTTTCAATTAGTTTTATTTCATCATCAGTAAATCTATTTTTCCCATATTTTAAAAGTATTTTTCTTTCTCTATCTAATTTTAAAAGGAATCTATAAAATTCTAATTGCCATTCTGTTTCATTAACATTTTGGTCTCCTTCAATACAATATCTTCCTATATGAACGATACAATCTTGATTATTAGTTCCATACTTAAATATTCCTACTTCATGGTCAGAAATAACTGTTCCAAAAAATCTTGTTAAAATATTATCATCTTTTATAGGCTTATCTCCTTTATGGTGGTGATATTTATATAGTACATTTGATTGATTAGCATAACCTCTATAGTATGTTTCTTTACCATTCTCACTTGTTGTAGTCTCATCTGTATGACTATATTTACCATTTAAAATATTTTTTGTTATATTTTCAATGCTGCCTTCAGATTTTTCTGAAAATTCTTCATAAATATTATCTATAGTTCCCTCGGAAATATTAATTATTCCATTACTAAAATCATAAAGTAATTCTTTTACTTTATTATATCCTAATGAATAATAATTACCTAATGTTGTAACAAGTGATTTTAAATCATTATTATATGTAACATCAGAATAATACTCTTTAGGTAATGTATTTTGAGATTTTTCTGTATACTTAAAAATATGTTCTTCAACATACAAATCTACTTTAAATCCTATTTTATACTTGATAGTGTCTTCCTTTTTTGGATTTCCTTTTATATAATGAACTATTTTTTTTACTTTGATATTATTATCTTTTATTTTTTCAACTAATTTTTCTTTGGTCAATGTTTCACCTTTGTGACCATATTGACCACCCGATTTTTTATTCTTATTTGTTCTATGATTATATGTATTAGCACCACTTTTTGTTTTCTTAATTTCTTTACTGGTTGGAATGCCTGAATTTGAACTATTTTTATGTATTTGATTATTTAATTTATCTATAACAAATTTACTATTTTCACATTTATTATTAAGTTCATTTTTTAATCTATTGATTTCTTCTAGTGCTTTTTTTAATTCTTCTTCTAATTCTTTGATTTTATTTTCATATTTTTCAGATATTTTATTTACAATATTAACAATTTCTTTATCTTTATCTGAATCATATTTGTCTAATTTATTTTGCAATTTTTTTAAATCATATCTTTGAGCCTCTAATTCAAATCTTACTTTTTCATACTTTATTAAAAGTTTTTCATATTTAATTAAAACATTTTCATACATTTCATATACTTGCTTTTCATGTTTATTATAATTCATATCTATCAATACCTCAGCTATCATAATAATTATAACACAAGAATAAATATAGCACAAGAATAAAAAAAAGCGAGATATAAATTGCTAAGGTATTTATCTCGCTGATATAATTATAGCATATTTTTTATGCTATGAAACATAAAATTAAATTAATTAGAGGCTGAGTAGTAACCTTTAGGAAGTTATTATGGATATTTAACT
>CAVGYR010000179.1:2503-3317 GCA_963633325.1 uncultured Treponema sp. | reverse complement strand
GAAATAGAAAAATCTATGAAGTAGAATCTATTTCTTTTTTTATTTTTAATAAATATATTGTATTATTTTATTTGATTTGGTAAAATTAAAGTGGAGATGATAGATATGGCAATTAAGGTTGCAATTAATGGTTTTGGAAGAATAGGAAGATTAGTGTTTAGAATAATGGAGGAAGATCCTAATTTTGATGTTGTTGCTATTAATGATCTTACTGATAGTGAACAGTTATCATATTTACTTAAATATGATACTAATCATAGAAATTATAAGGTTGATGAGATTACTTTTGATAATAATAATATAATTATTGGTTCAAGAAAAGTTAGAGTTTATAGCGAGATGGATCCTAAAAATTTACCTTGGAAGGAACTTAATGTTGATATAGTATTTGAATGTACTGGTAAGTTTGTTGATAAGGAAAAGGCTATGAGTCATATTGTAGCAGGGGCTAAAAAGGTGTTGATTTCTGCTCCTGCTAAGGGTGATGTTAAGACTATAGTTTATAATGTAAATGATGATATATTAGATGGAAGCGAACAAGTTGTTAGTGCTGCTTCTTGTACTACTAATTGTTTAGCACCTGTATTAAAAGTTATAAATGATAATTTTGGTATAGTTAAGGGATATATGACTACTGTTCATGCTTATACTAATGATCAAGTAACTTTGGATGTTGCTCATAAGAAAGGCATAGCTTCAAGAAGAGGTAGAGGTTGTGCGGCTAATATAGTACCTACTTCAACAGGTGCTGCTAGTGCTATTGGAAAAGTGTTACCAAATCTTCAAGGAAAATTTAAAGGAGGAGCTATAAGAG
>CAVGYR010000179.1:0-2493 GCA_963633325.1 uncultured Treponema sp. | reverse complement strand
TAGATTAAGTGGTGGTGCTTTAAGAGTTCCTGTATCTGATGGATCATTAGTTGATTTGGTTTTAGAACTTAATTGTAATGTTAGTATAGAAGATATTAATAGTATTTTTAAGAATAGTGTTAATGAGACGTTACATTATACTGAGGATCCTATAGTTTCATCTGATATTATTTCTTCTACTTGTGGAGCTACTGTAGATGGTAATTTGACTAGTATATTGAAAGTTGATGGTAAGCAATTGGTTAAGGTTGTTGCATGGTATGATAATGAGATGGGATATTCTTGTCAAATGGTTAGATGTGCTAAGAAATTAATGGGAAGGTAGAAATAGGAAATCTACAGAAATTTTCCCTAAAAAATAATTATTAGGGATTTTTTCTATATAATTAAAAGAAAAAATCGGATTTTTGATGCCGACAACAAAAGTCCGAATTTAGTTCAAATTTTGACCTTTCCATTTCTTGTGATATAATTATTATAACAACAATAGAAATACACAATAATAATTAAAAGAAATAGAAAGGATGTTGATTGTAAATGAAATCAGTCTAAATAGATTTATCACTTACACAAATAGTGTATACGATATTGGAAAAAAAATCAAGGGGTTGTCGAGAAAAAATTGCAAAGCAAATACAAAGGCATCAACTGTAGCAAAAACATTATTTGCTTCTTTCCTGTGTGGATATAAAAGTATTAATCTTTTAAATGCGGTTAATAGTAATGCTAAGCTAAATCTAAAAATGATTTATAATAAAAATGAATATAATCCTAAGATGCATGGGCTTAGAGATTGTGTTATTGATACTGACTATCATCAATTAGAGACCATTAATCGAGATTTAATATTAAAAGCAAAAGAAAATAAAGTATTCAGAAAAAATACTGTTGATGGACTATGTGTAATGGGCTGGGATGGTGTAGAATTAAATGAAACCAATAAAAATATTACTGGTTTACCTGAAAGAGAATATGATAAGGATGACATAAGAAAGTATGTTAAATATTTAGTTGGAATGAATATTGGCGAAAAAGCTAATATTATTGTTACTTCAAAACAGCTTTTAGAAGTTGAAAAAGTAACAACCAAAAATGGAAATGAAAGAGCAAAAACTATGGGTGAAACTAAGGCATTTGAATCTATATGGAGTGATACAGAAAAACTTATAGGAAGAGTAATTGATGTTCATGTATTTGATGCACTTTATTTAAATCAAAATATAGTTAAATTAATAGATGATTCAGATAAGTATTTTGTAATAAGGCTAAAAGAAAAAAATAAAAATATATATGAAGATGCAAAGCAATTATTTGATAATAGAAAGCCAACTAACAGATATGAAATAGTGGAAAAAATTATAGTAAAAGATATCAAATATTCAAAGAATGCTAAAAAGAAAGATGTTACTAAAACAAAAATAAAAAGAGAAAAAAGACAAATAACAGAGATAAAACTAGGAAATAAGGTATTACTAGATAAATATACTCAAACTAAGAAAAATAGTGTTATAACGGTTACAACATATGAAAGAGTCATAACAAGAAAAGATGTATGGGATGATACATTTGAATTAACTGGATATAACAAAAAAGTAAGAGTATTACGCTCATTAGAAACTTATTATAATAATGGGAAAGAAAACGTACAAGAATTATATGTGGTAACAAATATGTTGAATCACAATGTAGAAACAATATTAAAAATAATGCATTTAAGATGGAATATAGAAAATTGTGGTTTTAGGACTCTAAAGCAAAGGTATAATATTAATCATATCTTTATAGGAGAATTAAATGCAATTAATTATATAGTTCAAATGATATTTTTGGTATTTAATCTATTAGAACTATATACAAAGTATAGATTAAAAATAGAAATAAGTGTATCTTGGGATATAATATTTAAAATTTTTGAAAGGGATTTTCATTATAATAAAACATTAATAAAATTATTTAATCCTCTGAGATGAAATAGAATTTTTAAAAAAATACCGATTTTTCGATAGGGGTATTTTGCGCTTTTTTTGATATGAGTTAAAAAAGCATTTTTTTTCGGGAAAAATTAGGCTAAATTACTATGATTATTGATGTTATTTAAATTTAGGGAAAATTTCTGTCATATTTGTTGATTTTTTTACATTTATAATTTATAATTTTATTATAGAGAGGAGTGAATGATTGTGAAGAGGTGTTTAAAATTTATAGCTATTTTTATAATTGCTATTGTGTTTGCTAATTCTGTTTCTGCTAGTAGTGTAACTTGGGATCAAATAAAAGAGGAATGGAAGAATGAGATTGATAATAATGGATTTCATTTAAAAATTTTGAATACATCTGATGAATTGCTTGTTTTTCAAGTTACTACTGATGATACATATAATAATATTTATTTAACTTATAAATTTGAAAATGATGTTATTACTATGAATGTTGTTAACAAGGATAATATGGATGAACTACAAAAATATAAATATGTTAGTAGTGAAGATGTTG
>CAVGYR010000178.1:0-3327 GCA_963633325.1 uncultured Treponema sp. | reverse complement strand
AGATTTATCTATAAATATTTTTGAATTTATTGAAAATTTAAACAATTGATTATCTAAATTTAAGAAATTGGACATGAACAATCACTCCTTTCGATATCTTGATAATATTTTAACATATTTATTTTATAATTGTTAGATTTAAATCTAGAGCATTAATTATGAGGACAAAAAAAGATGATAGAATATTAAATTTTGAATTGCTTGATACCTATCATCTCTTAATATTGGTAAGATATTATCTAACCAACAGTTAGTTTTTCTATATTATTACTTGGTGTATTAGAAACATTATCTAAATAACAATTAACATATTCTTCTGGTTTAAATCCAATGGTAATTTAGACATCTCATTTTTAACTCTTAGAAAAGAATTAACTATTTTTTTAAGTTAGTTCCTTTAATCTAGTATTTCTTGTTCTAGTTTTTTACCTATCTGTAACATATAGTTAATAACTTCATGAAATTCTTTAAAATTATCATCTTTAAGTATTGAATTTAATTTCTTAATATCATTTTCGGTTAAATTTTTCAAGTTATCTTTATTTTCAACAAGTTCTTTTATACTCATTTTATAAGGAATGAAATTTATCCCAGTTTTTCTTTTTAAATGATTAAAGATATAAAAGCCGCCGCAATCAATATCTGAAAAATGATAGAATACTGCATTATTATATTTTGCTTTTAATTTTTTTAATAATTCAGTTTTTACGCTACTATGAAAACCTGCTAAATAGATTATAAGTGCATCTTCTTCTATCGCATAAAAACTAGTTAAATTCTCAACTGTAATAATTTTATTAATATTTGAATCAAGTAATTCAAGTGATTTTATCATTTGATTAGATAATGCAAATTCAAAGGGAAAACTAGATAAATCAATAATTGTACCACCTAATTTAAATCTTAATTTATTTTTAATTAAGGTATAAGAATAGTTAGATACTATATTATATTGTTTTAAGATATCATCTTTATCAAGTTCACTTGAATCAGGATCAAAATCTTTAAAGATTCTTGTAATATTAGATTCATATATCTTAAAAGCCTTAGAATCTTTTAACACTCTAACTGAAAAATCCCTTTTCATAGTTTCTGTATCTAATCTAAGAATTTCTTCAATTATTAGAATATAAGTTTTAAGTTCATTTAAAGATTCAAAATAAGTTTTAGGAAAGACATGTTTTTTGTCAATATAATTTAAAATATAATCTTTGAAGTTCTTCATAAAACCAGAAGGATTATAACTAGAAATATAATCATAAATTTCTTTAGTTTCTATATTTCTATTTACTCTATTTAAATAGTTATATATTTCATCAACTTTATCAGTATTTAAGGTTAGATACATAAAGTCATGACTTTTATCAAAGAAAGCCTCAATAAAGCCAAGTGTTACAAGTTTATTAATTTCCATATCATTCTTTTCTTTATATTTAAATGAAAGACGAGAATGGTAAGTAGAAAACATTTTATCGCTATTTTCAAGTTTAATCTTTAAATTTCTCTCTGAACCTTCTTTTGATAAAACAGAACTTTCATATTTATCAATTAATTTATTCAATATATCATCTTTAAGACTCATATTTATTTACCACTTTCATGAAATAATATTAATCTATTTCCACTTTTTGCTATACCAATAACTGAATCCATATAAGGCGCTATTGAATAAGTTCTAACACCAGGAACTACAATAAATAATTGAATAGAAAGTTCTTTATAATACTCAAGTACATCACTAATTCTACCTTCATCCATATTATTGAAAGCTTCATCAAAGATAACAAGGCAACAAGCTTCCTCATTCTTTTTCATCAGTTCATCAAAACAAGCGGCTATAACCACATAGAATGGAGTTTGAGTTTCTCCACCAGATTTTTCTCTTGAAGTCTTAGATATAAAGGAAACTTCCTCTTTATCATTTGTTACCTTAATATCATAATTCATATAAGATCGATAGTCTAAGTATCTAGCAAGATAGCTTTCAGTTTCTCTCGATTCATCACTATTTGCAATCTCATTGAATAAATTTAAAATAATAGCGCTATCTTTTTCATTTAGAGTTTCTGTAAATAAATCTTTTCCTATTATTTCTTCACCAGACATAATAATTCGATAGTAGTCTTCTAAATCACTAGATGCTTTATATACAAACTGATATTTTTCTTTATCACGTCCAAATGGATGTTTATCAAGACTCTTATTTAATTTCTTAATCTGTTCTTGAGCTTCTAATATGTTAGATCTAAGCCCAGATAAGAATACATTTCTAAATCCGTCTTCACATTTTTCAAATGCTTGTTTACTACGCTCCGTATACGTTGTTACATTATTATTCTAAATTCTATAATATTCTTTAATAAAGTCTTCAGCATTCTCAATTTGAGCTACAAGTTCTTGTTTATAAGAATTAGAATACTTTTGCATACCGCGGACTATACCAGTACGCATTTGATTATTAGAAGCGTCTTTACTTTTTAAATCATCATAAATTCTTGTATAACTCAAACTATCATTATAGCTGTACTCTTTTTCTTTATTTAAATAAACTAAATATTTAGATTCATCTGCCTTAATTAAAATAATATTACTATTGTAATCATTTTCAAGTTTTACAAGTTCTTCACTATCTTTTCTAATGTCACTTTCTAAAGATCCTTCTTGTTTATTAAGTTCGATTATTCTATTTTCTAAAGATAAAACCTCTTTTTGCAATACTTTAACTCTATCTTCCTTTTCTTCAATTTGATTAGATAATTCAAATAAATCATGACTTGATTCAGCATGTTTAATTTCTTCTTTAAGTCTTAGAATATTATCATTTAAAGTAGATTCGATCGACCATAAATTATCCATTTCTTTAATAGTATCAACCTTAGAATTAGAAAGTATTGTCAAATCTTCTTCATATCTATTAGATTTTTTTCTAAGTTCTGATTGTACTTTTTTAATTTCTTCTAATTCACTATTTAGTCTTTCTTCTTGTCTTCTTAAAGCATCTCTACCGATATAAGGAGATTCATATAATTTTTTATTTAAAGCTCTAGCTGAATAGTTCTTATAAAGCATACAAGTTCTAGTAATCGATATTTTATGCTTATTTAAATCTTCTATGTTATCCGCGCATATTACATTATTAAGTAAGAATTTAGCGTATCTTAATGCATAATTATTATTAATTTCTAAAACATTAAATAAAGATGCCTCATTAGTCTCTACATCATTAATTTTAGCGATATCGACAATACCAATACCATAAATATTTGTTCGATTCTTAATTTCTTCATATGTTTTAACAGCTATATTAAAATATTTAGGTTCAACAAT
>CAVGYR010000177.1:2666-3346 GCA_963633325.1 uncultured Treponema sp. | reverse complement strand
AAACTTATAAGCTTTATACATATGATACACCTCCATCTCTTGTCTTACTATATTACAACACAAACATTTGTTTGTCAATAGTGCAATTATAAAAATTTGAAAAGTAAAAAGCAAATTCCTTATAAACAAAAAAAAGAAAAGAAAGAAGCTACTCACTCCTTTTCTTAACTTCAATCAATCCCTCAGAAACCTCTTCAAGAGCTCTTCCAATATTTTTTGCACATTTATAATTTTTTTCAGGCATTTGTAAATATCCGTCTTTAGAAATTTGTTTACTTCTTCTTGCTGCTATATGAACAAGCTCGTATTTAGAGTCAACTATATTAAGTAGTTTATCAATAGATGGATAAATCATGTGTATCACACTCCCTATTATTAGCATAACCAAAAGGCCAAAATTAATCAAGGAAAGCGACATAATTAGACACTTTTATTGACAAAACATTTTACTTACTATTTTACATCAAACATACTTAATATTGCCTCAGTATAAACATCCTTCGCAATACTATATCCGGAAACTTTCTCAGACATCAAATATTTCATCATTACTCCAGAATTAATTTCCATAACTAAAAAAGAATTATCAGTCTTAACAATATCAATACTACAAAAACCAATATCAATATTATTAGTAATTTTAGAAACTATATCAAGGATATTTTTTTCATCATTCAAAC
>CAVGYR010000177.1:0-2578 GCA_963633325.1 uncultured Treponema sp. | reverse complement strand
CAATAACTCGATACTCATTACTAATATTATAAAAAGGACATATACTAAAAGAAGCATCATTAAAAAAAGTACTATTGTAAAACTTTTCCAACTCATCAAAGTCATTAAAATGATTAACTTCATTTCCACATGTACCAGTATTTTTCTTTACGACAACATCACCATTATATTCATCAAATTTTTCTTTTAAATATTTTAAACTATTATATTTTCCAACATAAGTATTAGTATTATTCTTACAATAAAATATACTATGTTCACACACTGGTATATTATAATGCTTTAACAATTCATATGTTGCATACTTATCATCAAATATTTTTCCTAAAGAATGACTATTATTATCAAATTTATAACCAGAGATAGTTTTAACTACTCCATCTTTTTCTAATACAAGTAAAAATCCAAGTGATAAAACAGTACAAGAAATATTATTTTCTGAACATATCAGTTGAATTAATTTTCTAAATTCATTATCCATAGAAACCACCAAAAAAATTATAACATAAAAAAAGAGAGAAATGTCCAATGTTATTAACTTAAGAGATAGAATTTTAAAATTCTATCTTTTTTGATAGAATAAAATAAAGAGTAAAAGAGGTAAAGATGAAGTATTCATATAAAAATATACATATTATAAAAGAATTATTAGAAAAAGAAACTTTTATATCAAAATGTAGGAGAAAAGAAACAAATTATATAAGAAAAAGAAAAATTGGACCACAAGATATTATTTTATACGAATTAAATAAGAAAGGACTAAGTAGTAAAATGGAAATAATAAATTTTAATAATATTAATAATGTAAAAAATATAAGCTCACCAGGCTTATTTAAACAACGTGAAAAATTAAATCCAGAGGCTTTCATATATTTAATGCAAGAATCATTAAAAGAGTTTTATTGGGAATATAAAAATGAAGTGAAAACATATAAAGGATATGTACTTACTGGTATAGATGGAAGTGATTTTGAAGTACCAAATACAAAAAATTCAAGAGAAAAATATAATGGAAAACAACAAACACAATGTGCAAGAGTAACAGTATCAACATGTTATGATTTGCTAAATCACTATACGTTAGATACAATAGTTGAACATTACGATTATAGTGAAACAGAAATGGCAAAAAAACATTATGAAACAATTAATAAAGAACAGTTACTAGGGAATTTTAAATCAATTAGAATAATGGATAGAAATTATAGAAATTTAAGTAATATTTACCATTATATTAAAAATGATGATAAATTCTTAATAAGAATAGCAGTATCAGTTTATGAAAAAGAAAATCAATCAATGAAATCAAATGATGAAATAATAGAAATAAAATATGAATATAACCGTGCTAGATATTATAAAGATACTGATCCAGAACTTTATGAGTATTTAAGTTCTGGAAATATCATCAAAGTTAGATGTGTTAAAGTAGAACTAGAAACAGGTGAAATAGAAATATTATTAACTAATTTAGAAACGGAAAAATTTACTAGTGATGAAATAAAAGAATTATATAATCTTCGCTGGCAAATAGAAATAAACTATAGACATTTAAAAAATGATTTAAAAATTGAAAATATAACTAGCAGCAAAGAAGTTTTGATTAAGCAAGATATATATAGTCAAGTTTTAGTTTCTAATATGCTTCAAGCATTTATTAACGAAAATAACGAAAATATTAATCAAACAAAATATAAAAATAAAATGAAAACCAATACAAATATGTCTGTTGGTATTTTTAAGAATACATTGATATATATTTTATTAGAAAATAATGAAAAAAAACGTTCTGAAATGATGGATAAATTTTGCCTGGCAATAGAAAAATATATTATTCCAGTTAAACCTGGTAGAAAAAACAAAAGAAATAATAACCCTAAAAATAGATATCACGTTAATCAAAGAAAAACATTTTAATGAAATATAATTTTAAAAACATAGATTAAAAACTATGATTTTTGTTATGCATTAAATTTAAAAAACTAAACAAAAAAAGAGATACATTATATAAAAATATCTCTTAAGTTAATAACATTGGAGAAATGTCTCTCTATTGTCTAAATTGGCAACAAGAACCAACTTGTACATTGCTTATAGTATTTTCCTCAGAACAAGAATAAGCTGGTCTGTAAGTATGTTTATATACATGATGATTTATAATTCTTGTATGTACTGGGCAAACATGTGGAACTTCATGTACTATTGTTCTGTGAATACATTTTTCTTGAACAGCTTCATTTATTGGACTAGAACAACATCCAGCAGCAGCTTGTGGCATATTTTGATAACCCATCATATTAATATCAACATTCATATCGTTATCAACAACATTATTATTACCAACAACATTACTATCAAAATCGAAATTTGGCATATTCATATTTTGATCAAACATAATAAAATACCTCCTCTAATCTATCATATGATAAAAGGGATATTTAGCTACTAATAACGCCCAAAAAACAATTATAAAAGACTAAAATGGTAACTTCATATTTCCATTAGACATCTGTTTCATCATTTTTTTCATTTGATCAAACTGTTGAAGTAATCTATTAACTTCTTGTACAGAAGTACC
>CAVGYR010000176.1:0-3359 GCA_963633325.1 uncultured Treponema sp. | reverse complement strand
ATTTTTAACTGATTCGATAATTAATTGGCTCTTATTAAGGTCTTCCTTACTTTGAATCTTAAGTACAATATCACCATCGATAATTTCAATATCAGTAATATTGTTATTCTTCATTTCTTTATTAACAAATTGTTTTTGATTATCATTTAGAACATCGAATTTTTCTTTCAATTTATCAGACATCTTGTTTTCTTTTGTATCTTTATTTGAAACTTCTTTTTTATCTTCTACTTTTATATCATTCTCTTTAATTTCTGTTTTTTCATTATTTAGAGGATCTAGAGTTTGATTGATGTCATTCAATTTGTTAAGTTCTTCTCTTGTATATGTTTTTTTATTATCTTGTTTGATATCTTTATCATCAAGGGATTCATCTAAATCATTAAGATTATTTTCTAACTTAAGAAGTGGATCAGTAACTTCTTTTTCTTTAAGATTCAAATCTTTTTCGTTGTCTTTTTCACTAGAGCTCCTTGATGAACTTTGATCTAAATTGTTTTCGTTCTTGATGTCATTATCTAGTGATTTAGATTCTTCTAAATCCTTCTTTTCGTCTTTTAAATCAAGATTGTTCTCAATTTTTTCTTGTTTTTCGTTTTCTTTAGACTCTAATTCTTTATTTTCTTCTTTTTTATTAGCTTCTAATTCTTTTTCTTTCTTTTCTTGTTTATCTAAATCTTTTTTGTCTTTAGATTTATCTTTTTCTTTAGTCTTAGCTTTTTGTTTAGATTTTTCTTCTTTTTTTGTATCTTTTTTACGTTCAAACGCGTTCTTCATTGCGCGGTTTAAAGAAGCTTTTTCACCTTGTCTAGCTACAAACATAACAAATTTAAACATTGCTTGAATAAGTTTTGCAAGAAAATATACAGCTGCCACAATTAATTTATACCACTTAAATGGATCTTTATCATTATATGCGACTTCATTATTGTTAGGTTTCCTACCTGTAATACGACCGTTTTTTGAATCGTAATGAATCATATGAGGCTTGTGATCGCCGCCAATAACTATTAAGCTCTTAGAATTAACTTTTCCGTTTGTTAATAAAAGTCTCTTTTGTTCTTTTGATAAAATATGACCATGTTGAGTTAAAATATAATTCTTATTTAATAAATCTTCTAAAGTTGTTTTGTGTTCTGTAACCGCAAATTCTGATAAACAACCTTTAAATGATAATTTTTCTTCAACTTTAGGTTCTTTTTTCTCTTCAGGCTTGTTTGGGCTTGTAGAAACATCTGCTTGTTTATTTTCGCTTGTCTCTTTTTCTTCAGTCTTACTAGTTTCTACGCTTTCTTCCTTTTTCTCACTTGAAGTATTTATATCTTCTGCTTTAACCTCTTCAGTAGTTTCTTTTTGTTTTTCTTCTACTTTTTCTTCCTTTGGTTCATTTTTTTGTTCTTCAGATTTTTCTATAGCATCTTCTTTTTTTTCGGATGCATTATCTAGCTTATTATCTTCTTTTTTTGAATCATTAGTAGGCATGTTATTTTCATTTATAATATTATTAGAGTCTTCTAATTGTTTTTTTTCTTCTTGAATTTCTTTCTTTTCTTCTTCCATAATAAACATCCTCCTATTTATTTACAATTATATTATAAATTCGATTGTAGGACAAGTTTATCATTAATTTCGATAAACTTTTTTTGTAAAAAAACTAGAATGAAATATTATCATTCTAGTCTCATTTTATTTATTTTCTTTGTCCTTAGTTTCCTAAAGTCCTGATAAATATATAGCACCTAATACTGTATCATATAAACCATACTTTTTTTAGTTTGACAAAATAAACTAGTTTAGTTTTCTCTTATTTTGATTTTGATTTATCTAAATCTTTTAAGATATTTATGTCATCATTAGATTCATTTAATTTAGAATCATTTTTAAGTTCATGAACAATTATTCTATTTTGATTCTTATTAATACTTTCTTTAATATTATCAGCTAATGTATCCGCATAAATTCTTTCATCAACGCTTAATCTATAAACTTCATTATGTTTATGTTTAACAACATTTTCAACATATTGAGCCATATTGAAACAAGCACCTTCGCCAAGCTTCTTTCCTTGTTTTTCTAAATCTTTATAGATATACATTGCATAATATCTTGAAAATTGAGTTGTATCATATAATCCTAGTGCCTCATCAAAGTTTTGAGCCAATTCTTCATTTAAACCATCAATTGGTAAATACATAGGATCATTCTTGATAGACTCTCTAACCGTATCACTCTTGATAGCTTTTATATCTGATTTAAAAGGTACTTCATCGCTTTGTTCAATAATATCGGCCTCGTCAAAGACTAAATCATTATCAAGTTCATCATCTACATTTATAATAACATTTCTTGATAAATCACGTTTTATCTTCAATTCATCTACATAATTTAAATTAGTTTTTGTCTTAGTTTCCACGTCTAGATAATTAACAAGTTCAACGTTATCCTCGGTGTTAAGTAGAATTTTATTTTCTAATTCACTAGTTTTATTTACAATATCTTTATTTGAATAAACTTCGTCTTCAAGAGTAATAGGATTATTATAATAATTACTAAATTCCTCATCAGTTAAGTGAAGTGTACTCTTTACTTCGTTTTCTAGATTTCTAATTGCTCTATTTCTAAAATAACTAATAATCGGTTTAAAGATGACAAAGAAACCTAAGTGATTTAGAGATTCTTTTGTCGTATCTTCGTAAGCTTTAAGAGAAGCTTTAAGGGTTCTAAATGTATATAATTTATTTATTTGGTTATTATCACCATATTTTTTATAGGCATTAAGAATTGTATTTACGTTATCACTTGCAAGAGTTCTATATTCATCTAAATTTTCACTGTTATAAGTAGATCTATTTGCGACTTTCGATGCCTTGAAATTAAGTTCGGAAACAGGTTTAATGATTTGAATACGATCTTGTATTCTATAGAATTGTCTAATATCCATATTATTATCAAATTGTTCTTTTGATTTATAGAATACGTCGTTTATTCTATAGTAATAATAATCATTTTTTGCTTTATATGAATTAAATCCTGTAGGATTCATACCGATGCATGCAGTAGCTAATTCAAAATCTTCAATCGCTTGTTTTAAATCTTTATTACTATCTAAAAAGGCTTCAGGCGAATCAAATTTTCCAAATCCTTTATATAAACGATCATGATATTTTATAAAAGTAATATCATTTTTTTTGTCATAATAAGCTCCACCGTTTAGTTCAATATTTAATTCTAAATCGCTAGAATTAATTTCATTTGAAAAATCTAGAATTAGTGAAGAAATTTGATTAAAATTCTCTAAGCCAAGTGCATTTAAAACTGTTTCGTAAATTTGTTCAGATTTGTCCTTAAAGCCTGTATTA
>CAVGYR010000175.1:0-3361 GCA_963633325.1 uncultured Treponema sp. | reverse complement strand
CATTATAAAGCTTATCATGAGCCCATTCCATAAAACTTTCTATATCAGAAAATCCGTACAAAAGGGCTAATGAAAGATTAACGTGAGTTATTTTATCTTTCTTGAAAGAATAAATAAAAGAGGGAATATTAAATTCTTTATTTTTTAATAGTTTGTAAAATTCCTTATTTTTGATCATTTAAATTTTCCTCTAAATAATTAATTATTTTATCTCTTAATTCTTCATTAATTCCAATTTCTCTAAATTCTTCTACAGTACCATTTTTAATATTATCAATAGTCACAAATTTCTTAAGTAAAGCTTCTCTTTTTTTAGGACCTACGCCCTTAATTTCATCTAATATAGACGCAAATATTCCTTTGGATTTTTGTGATCTATAGAAAGATATCGCAAAATCGTGAACTGTTTGGCTTATGTTTATTAAAAATAAATAAAGGTCGCTATGTTTATCTAAACTAATCTCTTGATTGTTATAAACGATAGCTCTAAAGGTATGGTTATCATCTTTTTCAAGCCCCATAACAGGAATATCGATTTTAAGTGAATTTAAAGTCTCAATGCAGGCATTAACTTGAATTTGCCCACCATCCATTACAATCAAATCGGGATATTCTTTATTCTCTAGAGACAAACGTAAATATCTTCTATAAATAACTTCTTTCATAGAGCCATAATCATTAGCTCCTTTTACAGTTTTAATATGATATTTTCGATAATCTTTAGGGCTTTTTTTACCATTTTTATAAACAACCATTGCACTAACAGGGTATGTTCCGAATAGATTTGAGTTATCAAAAGCTTCAATTGTATAAGGCGTATTAATATTAAGTAATTTACCAAGTTCTTCAATTGTTTCAGTTCTTTTTAAGGCTTTATTTTTATATAATTCATAATTATTTATATAATCATTTTTCGCATTAGTATTCGCTAAATCTAAAAGTTCGCTTTTAATTCCTCTTTTAGGAGTATTAATTTTAATGTTTAGGATTGTCTCAAGGTCACTAATGGAGTCGAAATCGTCAATTAATATCTCATGTGGCTTAAATTTATCATCCTCATAGAAATTAGATAAAAATTCGTAAACAGCCTCGTTAATATCTCCTATATAAGAATTAATCGAATGATAATTTTGTCTAATTGAACCGTTTCTAATGTATAAAACATGAATTGAAATTTCTTCTTCCGTATAATAAATACCAAATACATCTTTACTAGACAAATCAGATGTAGAAATTATTTGATGAGTTGTTGTTTGTTTAATACCATCAATTATATTTCTGTATTCAATAGCTTTCTCAAATTCTAGATTTTCACTAGCTTTGTTCATCAATTCTTCGTATTTTTCGATAACGCTTTTTGTATTTCCTTCTAAAAATGATATTATAGATTTTTTATATTCAGAATAATCAAATGTGCGTTTATTTATACAAGGACCTAGACATTGTTTCATCGAATAATACAAACATTCTTTGTCCGGAATACGTCTACATTTTCGTAAAGGATACATTTTATTTAATAAATTACAGGTGATTCTTGCGCCCTTAACATCCGGAAAAGGTCCGAAATATTTTCCGTCATGTTTAGTTTTCTTTTGGGTTCTTACAACTATTAACCTCGGATTAACTTCATCAGTTAATAAAATATAAGGATAAGTTTTATCATCAGTCAACATGATATTATATTTAGGATCGTGTTGCTTAATTAAATTAATTTCAAGTACTAAACATTCAACAGGATTGTTAACTGTAATCCATTCGACATCACTTATTTCACTGACTAATTTCTGAGTTTTTAGATTGTGTTTCCCCGTAAAATAACTTTTAACACGGTTTTTTAAAACTTTAGCTTTTCCTACATAGATAATTTTCCCATTAATATCTCTATACATGTAGCACCCAGGTGACTCTGGCAATAATTTTAATTTCTCTTTTATTTGTTCATTCATAATTTAAACCTAGACATAATTTTTTAAAATTATAAATTATTTTTTGCTTAAAAACAACTTTTTAAGTTTGAAGATTTAACAAAAAAAATAAGCAAGCAAAGCTTGCCTATAAATTATTCACCTTTTTTAACCTTATCAGACTTAAATGAAATATGAACTTCATCATTTAAGTATTCCTCAAGTGCAATACCTACAGGTTTAACACATAAGAAATCAGGATTAATTTCAGCCTTTTCGTCTAATTTTTCAAGATATTCAACATCTTCCTTGTGTTTTTTAGCTAACTTATTCATACGATATAAGTCATCTTCGATTTCTTGCGCTCTTTTACTAGCAAGATAAGCTACTTGATACTTAGTATGACTCTTCTTATATTCTGTTGAATCAGATAAAGTGAAAGTATCCTCTTTTCTAACTAGATCATCAATTGATGGATAACGCATACCATCATTATTTACCTTTTTAGCCATTACTCATTATCTCCTTTGTTAATGTCTTCATCGATATTTAATAATTCCTCGTATTTATGAATTGATCTCCAAGTTCTTGCATGTTCAGCTCTAATAATTGCCATAATCCTGTCTGCCGCATTGTTAACCTCATCGTTTACAACAATGTAATCGTAACGGCTTGCAAGTTTAAACTCTCTATTAGCTTTCTTAATACGTTCTTGAATAACCTCTTCACTTTCTGTTCCGCGTCTTTTAAGACGATTGTATAAGGCATCCTTTGAAGGTGGAACAAGGAAAATAAATACTGCATCTTTAACCTTTTCTCTAACTTGAAGTGCACCTTCAACTTCAATTTCAAGAATTACTTCTTTACCAAGGTTTAGTTGCTTATTTACCTCGTCTAGTGGAGTACCATAATAATTGCCTACAAATTCCGCATGTTCTAGTAACTTACCTTCTTTTATCTTCTCTTCAAAATCTTCACGTGTAGTAAAGAAATAATCTTTACCATCAACCTCACCAGGTCTCATTTTACGTGTAGTCATAGATACTGAATAAACGAAGTTTTGTTCAGGCATGTTAAATAAAGCTTTTCTAACAGTTCCTTTACCAACACCTGAAGGACCGGACAAAACAACTAGTAGACCTTTATCATTTAATTTCATACTGTATACCTCTAAATCCACTTTTTTATATTTTAGCATAGTTAATTTTAAATTTAAAGGGGTATGAACGAGTAATAAATCGACTAATTTTAAAAATATTATTCTATAAATTTTAAACTTCTTACGTTTATATAATTTCTTAATTATTTGTTTTATAAATCATCATAAGTTTTATGTCTTTTTCTTCTAGTATAAACAATGTTATATCAGTTAAAGGTTAAAAGACATTGAAGTACTTCAAGAAGACTTTGAAGTAACTTTGAAGTTGACATTGAAGTAACTTTGAAGTAAACAATAT
>CAVGYR010000174.1:0-3374 GCA_963633325.1 uncultured Treponema sp. | reverse complement strand
TATTAGATTTCAATTCAACTATATTAGGGCTTACAAGTTCAGCTGCAGCTGTAGGTGTAGGAGCCCTCATATCAGATACAAAATCAGATATCGAAAAATCTACTTCGTGCCCTACTGCACTAATGATAGGAATATTAGAATTATAAATTGCATAAGCAACTTCTTCTTCATTAAATGGCCATAAATCTTCTAAAGAACCCCCACCACGACCTAAAATTAGTACATCACATAGTGCATCACTATTTGCCTTTTTTATATTTTTAATAATACTATCTTTAGCATTTTCTCCTTGGACTAAAGTAGGATATAAAATTAAAGTTATTAAAGGGAAACGTCTTTTAATAGTTGTGATGATATCGTGTATAGCAGCACCTGTATCACTTGTTAAAATACCTACAGTTTTAGGAAATTTAGGTATTGGTTTTTTATGTGATACATCAAATAAACCTTTAGCTTGTAGTTCTTTTTTAAGTTTATCAAATTTTAAATAAAGTTCACCAATACCGCTTAAAGACATCTCGGTTACATAAAATTCGTATTCGCCGTTTCTTTCAAAAGCTTTTACTGAGCCTCTAACAATGACCTTATCTCCGTCTTTAGGTAAAAAGTTTAATTTATTTGCGTAACTCGAAAACATCATAGCTTTCATTTCACTTGTTTCATCTTTAAGTTTAAAATACAAGTGTCCGCTTGAATGGTATTTAAAATTTGATATCTCGGCACTTACTAAAATATCATCTAGATTCTTATCATATTCAAATTTATATTTAATATATCTATTAAGTGCACTTATTGTTAAATATTTTTCTTCCATATTAGATTTCTTTAGAAATGCTATCAAGGACAGCATTATTAAAGTGTCTAGCTTTTTTGTCTCCGGCGTCAGTAAATTCTTCAGTTAATAATAAAGCTTCGTTGATAACAATAGCAGGAGCAGTTTTATTTAATAATTCTGATGTGGCTAAACGTAAAATTGCTTTATCAACTGCATTCAATCTATTTAAATGATAGTTCTTTAAATTCTTTTCAATTAAAGAATCAATTTTTTCTAAATTGTTATATGCGTTTCTAGCAAGTGATTTAGCTTCTTCGGAAACTTCAAAATTATCAAATACTTGATTACATGCAATTTCAAATGATACATTATTTTGGTCAATTGCATATAGTATTTGCATTGCAAATTTTCTTTGTTCATGTCTTGTGTAATTCATAATAACCTCACATAATTCTTTACTATTTTATCATTATTTCATTATTTTAACAATATAGCATAATTTAATATATTTTATATCTTGTAAGGATTTAAGGCATAATAAAAGACATATTCTTTTATCGAAATAATTGAATATGTCTTTGTAATAAGTATTAATTATTTGTTATATCACTCGAAATGTTTTTCCATACATCATTATTATTTTCTTTTACAGTATAGAATGAATATTTCTTATTAGAGATTGAACGTTTTCCAGTTCCAAATGAATTAGCGAATAGACAACCGCAGCCTTTTGTAACTTCAGCATTATTTGTAAAACTATAAACATTTAAAGTAATACCGTCTTCAATAGTACCACCATCTATAAGTGCAAGTGCATCAGCATGACTATAACTTGTAACTTTGCCATTATTTGTACAATTAGTAACTGAAATAGTTAATTTTGCACCATCTTTACCTGCAGCAAACCCTACTATACCAGCACTCTTACCATTATAACCATTTGCAGTAACGTTTACATTATTAGTACAGTCTTTAATTACTCCTGTGAATTCTTTTGTATCACCAACACTCATACCATACCATCTACCTACGATACCACCAACACTATCAAACGCCTTAATTGTACCGCTTGCAGTTATATTTTCAAATGTTGAATTTCCTTTAGCATATCCTACTAATGCACCTACCGAGTCCATATTTACATCAGCATATCTAGATTGATCAATGTCTACATTAGCTAATTTAATATTTTTAAAGCTTGCATTTTCTGTTAAAGCAAATAAACCATAAGCATATTGATATTCTATTGTAGTTTTTCCGTTATTATCTTCAGTAACTGCGATAGTTCTTGTAGGAACAAATCCTTTATTATTTAAATTATAAATTGTATGATTCTTTCCGTCAAAATCACCCTTAAAGAAATTTCCTTCAGCTTTTGTATTAGTTTTAGCAACATCTCTATTACCTTCACCAATTGGTGTCCAACCATCTGTTAAAGTAATATCACATGTTAATTCTACAGTTTCACCTTCAAAGTTTGCACCGGCATTAACAGTATCTCTAAATGATTCTAATTTAGCAAGAGAAGTAATCTTATACGCCCCACCAGCAGTATTGTCTCCTGTTACAACATCGTTTTTAACTGTTTCTGTTGCAGTAGTATCAACAGTAACAGTTGTATCTGTTGTCTTAATAGTAGTTGCTACAGCTTTTGCCACATAACCACTATTTTTTATTTCAACAGTTTGTTGAGTAGCACTACTACTTACTATAGCTTTAAATACAACACCTGTTTCTTCAACTTCAATTTTACCACTTGCTACTACAAGTTCATTACATGCACCTGCAACCGCAACAGTTGGAGTTGAAGTAGTAGCTGCTGAAGTATCAACTGCTATAGTTTTTGCAAAACCATATAATTTAATTGATCCACTTGATGATCCACTTGTATCCTTACTAGGCTTAATAGTAACACTAGCTTGGTCACCTGTAGTTCTGATAATAACATCTTCACTTACACTACTTGTATAAGTAATACTTACGTTCTTATTATCACCTACGTCTACACCAGCACCATTTGAAATAGTTAAATTCTTAGTGCTTGTGCTTGTGATTGCATCCATCTTCTTTACTCTTTGTTCACTTTGTGTTGAGAAAGTAAATCCACTCTTTAGATAATAACTATAATTTGCAAAGTTTTTAATATCTTCTGAGTTTGAAACAAATGCAAATTGATAAGCAGTATTTGCTGTTAATTCTTTATCACTAGGAGCTACCTTAACCTTATTTTCATCAAGTAAGAACATTCTGTTTTGCTTGATATCATAAACATAATGATAACCATTAGTTGTTGGTGTCAACTTAGTTACATCTAAACCGCCATCCTCTAAGGCTGTAACTGCATCATATGCAGTTTCAAATTTTTCTCCGCTTACTTCTTCGCCTTGAAGAATAGTGTTCATTTGAGAAGTTAATGAAATATCATCAGCTTTTTGTGCTTTCTTTGTGAAACTTGTGTAACCTACAACTGATACAACAGATAAGATTGCAAGAATTGCAATTACTACAAGTAATTCAACTAAAGTAAAGCCTTTTTTATTATTACTTTTTTTCATAATATCAATCTCCTTTGACACTTATATTATATATATATATATAT
>CAVGYR010000173.1:0-3395 GCA_963633325.1 uncultured Treponema sp. | reverse complement strand
TCGCTCTATGTTGTAGTTTAGTTAGCTTTAAGGGTTTCCAGCAATTCGATTTGTTGATTATTATGCTCATTTCTGAGCACCGAGACTATTCAAATTGTACTTAGTTGTCACTTCTACAGGCTATCTTAATCACGGTATAATTAAGAAACATCTTTAAGACCTAAATACTAATGTTTAATCCCATTATGCCACATTGCGTCCTTCCATGTTTTATAGTCATTCGGAATAGGCTTGCGAAAGTCAGCATCTAAAGGAAGCCAACCATGAACAAATATATAGTCTTTAGTCTCGTAGTAATAATCAAGATGATCTAAATAGTTATTTAAATTATAGTCATCTCTACAAGCGTGAAGAATTTCATTGTATGAAGCTTTTTTAGTTGCCTGAGCAATTTGTCGCATAGTCCCTATTGTACCATTAGAATGATCGTAAGACATGACATTACCATCATTTAACAATCTCATCAAAAGAGCTTCATGATTACCACAAACTAAATGAGCTCTATTTTGAGAAATCATTTTATTGATAAATTCCAGACACTCTCTGGCTTTTTGGCCTCTATCTAGTAAGTCCCCACAACTAATTATAATATGCTCTGGATTATCTTCTTCAAAGCCTGATCTCTTTAAAGCTTGCATCATTAAACCATAATAATTATGAATGTCTGTTATTACAAATGCTTTCATATTAACCATTCTCTTCCTTTATGAAATAAAATCCTTTATACGGGCCATTTTCCCAACCAGTATATCTTTTAGCTGTATTTCGTTTTAAGCCACAGCTTTGTTCCGCCTCAGCAATACTACCAAAAGTGCCTACCAAATTTTTAGATTCATCATATACATAACACTTAATTGCAGCAGCATTTTTAGAACCTACTCCCGTTCCGGGCTTTCGGCCTAAATGTCAGCCTTCGGGAGATTCTATTGCAAATTTTTCATTGGTGCCATCAGTATATCATCTAGATTTAGAAGATCTAACTGAGACTTTTATTCGCTCATCAGTTGTTCATTCTTTATATTGATGATTTACTCTCATTTTAGACTTAGTCTCTTCTGAATGATGTTTGCCACTCATGCCATTAAAAGATCCTGGACGAGATTGCCCGGTGCTATAAATTTTATTAAATAAAGCAGGATCTTCTATAGGCTCAACTTCTAAATTATGTTTTTCACAAAATTTTCTAAAAAATACATAACCGCTACAAGCACGAGGATCTTCTGGATTATCATAAGCTAATATTTTATGAACAATTAAATGCTCAAAATGAGTTAATCAAATAACATTGTTATTATGATCTCAGCTTAATCTTACAGGTAATCCACCATACGATCTAGGAATTATATGATGTCGTGAACATCCTTGCTTTCTTACTTCATTGTTTCATTGGCCACGGGTATTAATTATATTATCAATAAAATTATAATAATTAATAGTATTTAAAGCTCATCACCCTAAATTAACTCCTTCCATTACCCTATCCTCCAACTACTATATGATAAAGTAGAAGTACAATAATAATTACTAATAGAAATTTGTCACTCTTTATATATTCGTTTAGAAAACCTAAGTAGGATTCATTATCGGATTTTATTTCTTTAACTTCTTTATTTAGTTTCTCTAATTGCTCTAAAATTAGATCGTTTGTAGAAGTTTTTTCTACTTTATCATTTTTAATTTTCGTCATTTTTTCTTTCCACTGTAACAATACTATGAGCAAAACCTAATTCTTTTAAACTTTCTTGGAAATCTTCGAACTTTGTTTCAAACTTAATATCATAAGCCAATTCGCCGGAATAATCATAATCATATTCTAGTCTGTAGATACTTAGATAAGGAATTCCTCTTTTAAAATCATCTTTACACCAAGGTGAATTATAAGAATTAACTTGATCTTTTGCAGTTCTTACGTCATAAGAAAATGGAACATATACATCTACATAAGCGGAAATAAAATTATCATAAACTCTTCCAGCATTATCTTCATATGGGTTATCGTCCCAGTCATCGCCATAATAATCTTTACCTAAGCTATCTTCACCAAAATAAACTCTAATTACATTTCCCTTGTTATCCGCATCAATAATTTTCATAATTTTTATTCTCCTTTTTACATATTAATATTATCAAAAATAAGCAGAAGTGTAAACTTATTTATGCTTTAAATGCCCTTTACTAACATTTTGTTTTGTTAATTCTACACTTTTCTTAATGCCATATTTTCTTGCGACATTTAAAATTGTACTTGCGCTGCAACCAAAATAATTTGCAGCTTCTTGCTTTGTATAATTTAATTCAATGTATATATGATAAAAGTCATTTTGGCTAATATTGAACTTTGTTCGTTTTTCTTTAATCTGTTGCTTTTTAAGATTTTTAGATTTCACTATACCTAATTTGTGTAGCCTATTATAGATAGGACTATAGCTACAACCAAAATACTTAGCAATTTCTTTCATTGACAAATTTTTATTAATATATAAATCAGTTAAAAGATCATTGTCAATTTGATATTTTGTGGCCGTTCTACTTATTTTTTCTCTTGTTTCTTTTGTTACTTTTGGAAGTTCGCCGCCTTCTGAAATATTAAAACCAAATCTTTGATCTTGGGTATTGAATAATTTAATTAGAGCCTTTTCTTTATCACAGGCTTGTTTCTTAGATAAATCTGTAAAAAGAATAACGTGTTCAAAGTTTGATCAACTGTACTTTCGAATTGCTCTTCAGAAATAAGAATTTCTTTTATACCCTTTACCATTATTTCAACGATCACTTGGTTTTTGACTAGTTATTCCTATATATCTTCGATTATCTATTTTTAATTTGTGCATGTATACACAATAGCTCAACTTTTTATTCTCCTTTTTACAATAGCCCTCAGAAGCAAATAAATTGATTCTGGGACACGTTTAGTGTTTTCTATACAATTTATCACTTCAAGATAAAACGTTCAACCACGCGAGTTTATTTGCTTATAGCAAGTATTACAGCTTATTTATCCCGTTAGAAAGAAGGAATAAATGACTGAAAAGATAAATAAGCTGATCCAACCTGCATATTTATAATATCAAAAAAGGCAGAAAAGATAAACTAAAAATTGCTTAATTTTTATTAAGTTGCATTTTCCCTTAAGCATTCTCCGCCAGAACATATCCCAGGAGTAAATAAATCAATTCTGGGACACATTTATAAAAATTACAAGGAAATACTCATCCAACTTAAAACGTGCGAATACGGTGCCTTAAAACGCTTATTTTGAATATTTCTATTTTTAATGAAAAATGACTAGCGGTCATTTTCGGCTTTTCTCTCTTTAATCTCTCTTTTATTATTTAGAAAAATTCAATGAATTTTTCTTATCTTAATCTAAAGTATATATTTCTTTCTTTCTGCTT
>CAVGYR010000172.1:0-3495 GCA_963633325.1 uncultured Treponema sp. | reverse complement strand
CCTTTCGATTGTTTTGCTCATATTTATTTATCGATATTCTATCGGAAATAAAAGATGACTGTCAATAATAATTGTGAAATATAAGACAAATAGATGGCAATCACAAGAAAAAATCTTGGGATTGACCCCTAAAACCTTGGGATTGATGTATAATATCTTGGGATTGGAGATGGATATATGGATTATGAGAGAATAAAAAAGCAAGCAAATAATATATTGCAAAGTAGATCTTCAGAAAGCACTTATATTGAATATAAGTCTTCTTCAAAACAATTTGATAAAATCTTAAAAACAATATGTGCTTATGGAAATAATTACTATGATAACGATATACAGTATATTTTCTTAGGTGTAGAAGAAGTGAATGATGAAAATCATAAGGCTATTCCAAAATTACCAATTAAAGGTATAGAAGAAGGAAGCTTAGAAAAATGTAAAAATGAAATCAATAGTCTTAGATCCTATTTATATCCTAATGTGAAGTTTGAAATTATCACAAATCAATTTGAGGGTACATTCTATTTGTTAATTGTTGTTTTAAGACAAACAGGTGGACCATTTATGGTAAGTGAAAAGGCTGAAAGAGATAAGAAGATTAATCTTAAAGCTGGTAGATATGTGCGTATAGAAGCAGATAGTCGTTTAGCAAGAGTAGATGAAGAATATGATTTGTTACGTAAATTTTCTAATTTTCATTATTCATCTTTAACAAATAATGAAGCCACGATAGATGATTTAGAAGTAGATTATATTAATGAATATATTTCTCAAACAAGTGATAGAGAAATAATGAATGGATTAGATAAGGTTCAAATGGCTAAAGCACTACAGCTAATTGATAAAAATGATCCGACAGATAGGAAAGTAAAAAACTTTGCGGTACTAATGTTTTCCGCAAAACCAGAAGAATTTATTCCGTATGCCTATATTGAACTTATTATTGATATGTTTGGAACAAAGCGAAAAATGGAGTCAAAATATTTTACAGGTCCTATTTGGAAACAATATTATGCAGTTGTGAATTATATCAATGACAATTTCTTAAATACAATTGTAGTTCGAAATGATTATGAAGCGATAAATAAAAAGGTTTCTAATTTTCCTTATGTAGCAATAGAAGAATTAGTCGCAAATGCAATTGTTCATAATAATTATGAAAATGGTAAGCCAATACAAATTTATATATCGCCAAATCAAATTAATATAGTTAATTATAATAAGCCTTTACCACCTTTACGTTTACAAGATTTAAACGAGAGAACATTCTTTAATGAAAGAGATACTGAAAATCCTGAAATAAGAGATATGTTTAGATCTTTAGGTATTATTGAATCGTTTGGTACAGGAATTGGTGAAGCTAAAACAGCACTTAAAAATAATGGTTCTCCAGAACTGTATTATAAAATTTTTGATCAATCAGAAAATGTAACTTCTGTAGTTATTCCAGTTAATGAAGAATATGAAGTAATAAAAGGAGGGAAACCAAAGAAAAAACTTGGGATTGATCACCAAACCCAAGATGTTAAAAAGAAAATCCAGGGATCCAATTATTCAAACGCAACAAAGCAAAAATTAATTCAAATTTATGAAAATGTAGGTAAAGAAGTGTTTGGTAATGCAAAAGTAGCAGATATACTTCATTGCTCGGAAACTACAGCTACAACCTATATTAAAAGATTACATAATGAATTAGAAGTAACAGAATTAGTTCAAGGAACAGGTAAAGGAAAATATAAGTTTAAACATTAAAACGAAAAGGTCATGTTATATGCATGATCTTTTTGAAACCCAACATTTTAAACTCAAACCCAAGATTTATCTTGGGTTTGGTGACGGAAAACTTGGGATTGATGTGAATTTAGAAAAATGTCGCAAAATATGCTAGAAAAACATTTAAAAACGTCGCAAAAGCACTATTTTTGTAAAACGGGGCAAAAACACATAAAAATTTCAAGAAAAACGGGGCAAAACGATATGAATTTCGTTGCAAAAACGGGGCAGAAAGATTATTGTTTAGTTGGAGATAAATGATTATGTTTAGAAAAGACGCAAATATTGTTGGGGATTGGATAATAAATTCTAAAAAAGCATTGTTAGTGACAGGTGCTAGACAAATAGGTAAAACTTGGTTGATAAGAGACGAAATACAAAAAAGTGGTTATAAAAAGTTTGAAATAAACTTTATTGATCGGCCAAATATGATTTCTTATTTAAATGCGAAAGACAGTGCAGAAGAGTTTTTAGTCAAATTAAAAATGATTATGCCAGAAGATTGTAAACCTCATGAAACAATTGTATTTTTTGATGAAATACAAAAATGCCCTGAAATTGTCACAAAAATAAAATTTTTAGTGGATGAAGGAAGCTTTAAATATGTAATGAGCGGATCACTACTTGGAGTAGAGCTTCATGGTATCGCTTCAGCACCAGTAGGATACTTAACAATTTTGAAAATGTATCCAATGGATTTTGAAGAATTTATGATAGCTAATGAAATATCAAAAGTGACATTAGATATGCTAGAAAATAAGTATCAAAAATGTGAGCCTGTTGATGATTTTATTCATCAAAAATTGTTATCGTTGTTTTATATTTATCTAATTGTTGGTGGAATGCCAGATGCAGTAAAAAAATATATTGAAACAAAAGATATTCGAGAAGTGAATAAAATACAAAAGGATATTGTTGCGCTATATAGAGAAGACTTTTCTCAATATGAACTAGAAGATAAGAAACTTAAGTTAAAATCAATCTATGATGTTATTCCTGCGGAATTAAATAAACAGAATAAGAAGTTTGTTTTCACTATGCTAAACAAAGAACTTAAATTTGAACGTTATGAAAATAGTTTCTTGTGGCTAAAAGATGCTGGTGTTGCTTTACCTGTTTATAATGTTGAAGCACCATGTATTCCTCTTTTAGCAAGTAAAAGTTCAAATGTTTTTAAACTCTTCGCAAATGATATCGGATTACTTACAAGTGCTTATCCTACTGAAACAAAAATAGAATTAATGAATAAAAATGGTGAAGTAAATAATGGAGCACACTTTGAAAATGCAGTTGCTCAACAATTAACAGCGAATGGACTAACACCATACTTCTGTAAGAAGAAAATGGGTGAATTAGACTTTGTAGTAGAAATGAGTGGTAAAGTTATTCCTATTGAAGTGAAATCTGGGAAAGACTATAAATTACATAAAGCATTAGATAATTATATGAAAGTGTTAGATTATCATCTTGATAAAGCATATTTATTATCTATAGGAAATATAGAAAAAGAAGGGAACATAACATATCTTCCAATATATATGAGTTACCTTCTAAAAGAAAAAGTATTAGATCAAATGATTGTTGATTTAGATTTAACAGGACTATAAAAATAAGCCTTAATTCGTGTAATAAACAAGGATTAAGGCTTTATACAGTGTGTCGGGCATGATGCACATCCAGTACAGTAACTGTACCACAGGTATTTACCGCCAAGTGTAGTGAACC
>CAVGYR010000171.1:374-3504 GCA_963633325.1 uncultured Treponema sp. | reverse complement strand
ATATCTAGTTATGCAGAAACAAATAGATTAATTACTTCTTTAGCATCTATGATTACCTATGATAAAACACAAGGAAAAGATCCTTTTTGGAATAATAGTGCTAAGAATCTATTAGAGGGCTTAATTGGTTTCTTCTTAGAAGAATATAAAGATGGTAAAATCAAAAGAGAACAAATTACCATGACTTCTATTCGTAAATTTCAAAACTCTACTATGGAAGAAAAAAACTCTAAAAAGTTTAAATTTTATGTAGAACAAAAACCTTATGGCTCTAAGTCTAAAGATAGTTTAATACCTATACTTTCATCTAGTGAGAACACTTATAAGAGCATAACTTCCGTTTTCTCGGAGAAAATGGCAATATTTGATGATGTCAATGTTGCTAATGTTACCAGTAAATCAGATTTTGATTTTGATATTTTAGGTAAAGAAAAATCAGCTATCTTTTGTATAGTTCCAGATGAAGATAAAATTTACTTTTCTCTAGTTACTATCATTTTAGGTTTACTATATAAAGAATTAGTAAAACTTGCTAACTCTACTAAAAATAAAAAAGTTCCAATAGAAATTGATTGGATATGTGATGAGTTCTCGAATTGTCCACCACTAATAGAACCAAGTATAGAATCCATAATTAGTGTTGCTCGTTCTCGTGGGTTACGATATCACTTGTTTATACAGAGTTTATCTGGTCTTGATAATGTTTATGGTAAAGAAGTAGCACAAATTATACTTGATAACTCTGGTCTTGCTTATTTAAAAACTAACACAATGGATACTGCAGAGGCAATATCCAAAAGGCTTGGTAAAAAAACTATTGAAGCCAATTCTATTAGCCAGTCTGTTAGTTTAATGAATTATAATGGGAACAAATCTACTTCCCTTATTGCTCGTGATTTACTAACACCAGATGAAGTTAAAAATCTACATTATAAAACAATTATATTCCCTAACATCGGTTATCCAATATTTAGGGACACAGTAATTTATAAGAAATTATCTTGCTATTCTAGTGGTGAATTACCTAGAGAAATAACACCATTAAAAGATTTAAGTAATACCTATTTCACAGTTGAAAATATAGAAACTAAATATGATAGATTAACAAGAAATAGAAATAATAAACATTTATATAAAGAAGAAATATCAGCTTATGATAAATTTCAAGAAGAAGAAATAGCAAAATTAAATAACATTGTTGAAGTTATTCAAAATCTATTAAAAGATAAAATTAGTTTATTTGAATATAAAGAAAACAATAATCGTACTTTTGCTAGTTTTGAAATAAAAGAAAAACTTACTACTAAAGAACTTACTTTTATTAAAGGCAAAGTTAACAAAGAAATTTTTCATTTAGAAATAGATAATGGTAATAATACTAAATCTACCATTGAAATTCATTTAAAGAATCCTTTAGAAAAAGATTTAACTTTAGAGAAAGGAAACAAAAATGTCTAATTTTGTTTCCGATTCATTAAATGAGTCTGAATATCATAACCTTAAATTAGGTGATGATATGATTAAAAACTATAACAATAAGGAAGTAAAATTTACTTTCTTTTTTGATAATAATGGTAAGAATTTAAAAGATATTTTAGAAACTTGCTATCGTGAAGAAATAAGAAACGAACAAATACTAACTGGAGGTGTTATCAATGATTTGCAAAAAACAAAAAATGATGCTATCATTCAATCGTAGACATTTAAAACCCATTAAAATTAGGAGGGATAATAAATGTTAATGGGGAATAAAATCTATAATTGTGCTGAATATTTAAGATTATCTAAAGAAGATTTAGGTAGAAATGATGAATCATCATCTATACAAAGTCAAAGATTAATAATTGAGGCTTTTGCTAGGCATAATAATTTAAAAATAGTTGAAGAATATGTTGATGATGGATATTCTGGTGGTAATTTTGATAGACCTGCATTTACAAGGATGATTGAAGATATTGAGTCTGGTAAAATTAATTGTGTTATTACTAAAGATTTATCAAGACTTGGTCGTGAAATGTATAAAACTGGGAACTATATTGAAGAATACTTTTTAGAACATGATGTTAGATATATTGCTATTAATGATTCGTATGATTCTAATATTGGTGATTCAATGTTAGGTTTAAGATTAGGTGTTAATGATTTATATTTAAGAGATATTTCTAAAAAAGTTCGTTCATCTTTTAGAGTAAAACAAGAAAAAGGAGAATATATTGGTAGCTTTCCATGTTATGGTTATATGAAAGATCCAGAAGATAAACACAAATTAATAATAGATCCAGAAGCATCTAAAGTTGTTAAATTAATTTATCAATTATGTTTAGAGGGTTTAGGAGTTACTAGAATATGTAGAAAATTAACAGATGATAAAATACTTATTCCTATCGTTTATAAAAAAGAGCCTAGAGGTTTAGCAGTTACTGAAAACGATGGTTGTGGTATATGGAAACATTCAACTATTAGAAACATTTTAAAAAGCCAAATGTATATTGGTAATATGGTACAACATACTCATGAAAAAATTAGTTATAATCAAAAGAAATGTAAACATCTAAATGAAAATGATTTTATTATAGTAGAAAATACACATGAGCCAATTATTAGTAAAGAAGATTTTGATAAAGTACAAGAAATATTGAAACAAAAAAGTCATACACCTAAAGATAAAGATTTTGATAGATTTTTATTATCTGGTATGATGTTTTGTGGTAAATGTGGACATACTCTAGGTGTTAGTGTTAAACAAACTAAATCTAATCCATCACAATATACGCATTGTAATCATTATTTAAGAAAAGGTGTACAAAGTGAGTGTACACCTAATAGATTAAATTATTATCTATTAGAAAAAGATATAGTTAGTTTCTTAAATGAAATTGGTGAGGAATTTATAAAACATTATGATATTAGAAATTTAGTTGAAGATTCAGTATATGTCTATAATCGTGATATAGATGATATGCAAAAAGAACTATCTAAAGTTGATAATGATATACGAAAAAAGATTAATATTATATCTAATTTATATAATGATAAATTAGAGGGTGTTATTTCTATTGATGTATATAAAAGTCTATCAGATAATCACGAAAAAGAATTAGAACAATTAAAGATTAAAAAACAAGAAATA
>CAVGYR010000171.1:0-364 GCA_963633325.1 uncultured Treponema sp. | reverse complement strand
AGAAAATAAATTAAATATATTTTCAGATAAATCAAAAGAAAAAGAATTTACTAAATGTCGTGAAGCAGTAGAAAAATTTATGAAATTAAAAACTCCATCAAGGAGTGTAGTTAAAAATTTGATTAGTAGAATTGTTGTATATGATCATGGGAACGAAAAAGAAGTTAAGGTGTTTTTTAAGTTTAAGGAACTTACTAATTTAGCCAGTAAGTTAATTTAATACCTAAAAAGTTATCACAATAGTATGGGCAACCCTTTATTTTTTTATAACTCTAATTTGGCAAAGGGTGTTACACTTCCTTTCTTTTCTTATGGAGGCTCATCATTATTAATTACCATGATAAGTATGGGAATAGTATTAAAT
>CAVGYR010000170.1:0-3510 GCA_963633325.1 uncultured Treponema sp. | reverse complement strand
TAAAAACCCCTCAAGTCTTTCCGATTCCTCGGTCCAACTTTTGGGGTTCACTTCAACCTTTACATGCTTTTAATGTTTCAATAACGTCGTTTTTATCAGGATATTGGTTGTTAATTTTATTTAGATGCTCTTCAAAGGACTCATCAGTAACTTTTATTTCTTTTAAGTCTTCAATCTCTTCAATATCTAATTTATCTAGTTTAATTGAAGACCCAACCATAAGAGGAATAATTACGTTTTTAATTTTTTTATCATTGGAGGAATTTAATATATCATTATATTTTTCTTTAGCCTGTGTTAAAGTTAATTTTGATTTATTAATTTCTTTAAGTTTTTCAAAAACAGAGTCATCGAAATTAATATTTAAACCAACATAAGTATTTAATGAATCAAAATATATTTTTAATTCGTCTTTATGCGATACAGAAAAATTCTCTTGACTACTCAAAAAATTACCACGATATTTTATCATGTGATGCATAGCCAAATATATTTTTCTAATATCAGCCTTTTCATTAGATTCTAATAGTTCTTTTCTTAAATGGTAAATAGTTGGATAGTCTTTATAATAATTGCTATCGTTATAATGTGAATCATTAAACAAAGTATAATCAAAAGGACTAGTTCTATCTTCATTATGATAAAAAGAATTATCTAATCTATAAAAGAAAGAATTATCCACTTTATTTATTTCGTCTTTAAAAATATGTCTCAAGAGATTCAATCTTTCTTTTCTTCTATTTAATCTCCTTCTATTGCATCTATTCATTCTTCTATCAGAAGCATCACAAGCTTCTTCAAAACCACGATATCCCCATAAAGATTTACCTTGTACTTTAATTATTTTACCATTTTCATCTGTAGCGCACCATCCAACACTATCAGTTCCTAAATCTAACCCTAACAAAACTTTTTTCATATTATAAACTCCTTCCTAAAAATAAATTTAAATTAAATGCTTGACTATTTTTGAATTTATTGTAAGATTTAATTGTTAAAACCTAATTTTAACATTACGAGTTCAAATAAAAATTCTTTGAAATCATATGCCACGTTGGTGGCTTTTTTTATTTCAAGTTGATGTATTAAAGTACTTCATTGTAGAAATAATAACAATAACAATCAAATCAAAAGTCAAATATTAATTACTACTTTTTAAAAGTATAACATTATTTTTTCTTTAATTGTTGAAAAATTTAAAATCATACCATTTAAACTTAATATTCTATCAACTTTTATCCTATAAATAACGATTTAGATTTAAGTTTCATTATGCAGTTATAACTACATTTCTACTCTAGACTTCCACCTATAGATATATGACATGCCCGTCATACTAAAAAAAAGCTCTGATATTAGGGCATAAATCTAATATCAGAGTTTTCTTATATTTTTAATTATCTTACTACTTTATATATTATTAGTTCTTCTTTTATATGCAAAGAAGAAAATAAATATAGAGGATTAGATTAATTTCATATTCCACTTCTTCATGTAGTTCCGCTTTCAATTCTTGATGATTGAACAATATTTGTGTGATATAAACAATTAGACAAAAAGTTTTACATTAAGTGGTATACCAAAAAGTCTATGATATGCACCAGCAAAGAGATCCACTAAATTATCGATATCTAAATCATCATCCTCGCATTTAGTAGACACATAAGTTCCAAAGCCTGCACAAAAAAGGTCTAAATAAAAATTAAATTCTTTTTCTGAATACTTCTTATTAGATTTTTTTATAACCATATTAGCTTCGTCTTTGTATGTTTTAATTAGAAGAGATTCTATAACTGAATAATATTTAGAATTTTTAATTTTAAGTATAATTTTTCTATTAACATAAATATCATTAATAACGTTATATAAATAATCTTTTAAGTATGCTCCTTCTCGATAAATAGAGTAATTATTACGCATTTTCTCAATCAATGCATATTCTAGTACATTAAAAGTATCTTTAAAATGATTATAGAAGGTTTGTCTAGATATATGAGCTTCTCTTACAATATCTGAAACTGTTATTTCATCAAAATCATGTTCATCAATTAATTTCAAATATGCTTCTAATATCTTACCTTTCATACTAATTCTAGGCATAATTATTTACCTCTCATTTTATCTTCTATCGAAAGATTATCTCTAAATATGGATTTATAATACATGCTTTTACATTCTTTAAAACTTAAATTAGAATTGTTTTTAACAATATTTTTATAAGTATCATCCATACCTAATAATTTTCTTTTATTTAAGATGAATTCCTTTATATCTTTATAAGCTTTTTCATTTTGTTTTACTTCTTCTTTTAAATAAATTGCAAGAGAAATTAATTTTTGTTTAAATAAACACATATTAATGTTAATGCCATTATGCATTAGTTTTTCTACAAAACATTCTCCTCCACACAACGACACGAAATCACAATTAGAACAGCTTTCTTTTAAATATCCTTCATCTAGTATATTTTGAAATGTATTAGGATTAAAATCAACTATATTACACTTATTATTTTTATATTGGCCTAATGGAACACAAGGAAAAACCTCTTTATTAATATTAATAAAGATTCTTCCTCCACCTGCATCGCATCTATTTAAAGATATTCCATTACAAAACACTCGAGAAATAAACTTACCAAAATAATCATCTCCATTAAGTAATGCATATAATAATCTATAATCATTTTCATTTATTTTCTCTATTAGATATAATGTTAATTTTTCATATTCTTTACACCATTTTAAAATGACATCCTTATCAAAATAAAGTGATCTAACTGGTTTAACACTTATAGTATTAAATATTTCATTGAGATTAATTAATTCTTCCGTCAAATTAAAAACATTATTAGACAAAGTCATGGCACAGCCTAAAAATTCTTTATGATCTATATTTTTAATATTATTAAATATTAGTTCATAAGTACCATAACTATTAATGTAAGTTCTATTTTGATCATGAATATTTCTTGGTCCATCAATCGATATTCCATATAAAATGACACCGGTTTCTTGAATTTTATTAATCACATCTTTTGTTAATAAAGTACCATTAGTTACAAAAGAAACATTTATTTCTTTTCTTATCTCTTCTTGCTTTTTCTTAACATATTGTGCGACAAATAATACTCCATCTATATTAGTTAATGGTTCACCATCTCCGCTTAAATCGATAAAATATTTTTCTTTGTCTTTATATTTATTAAATAAAGTATCTAATATTTCTTTAATCTCATTATTAGACATTAATTTATTCTTTTTATCATTATTAAAACAGTACTTGCACCTTAAATTACAAGTAGAAGAAATTTCTAAACAAAAAGTAATACGAGGATAACTAGAATTTGTTATCCTCGTAGGTTTATTAATTAAAAACTTATTATTTATTAAATAATCAATATCTGATGAACTTTGTCCTGATTGAGTTTCATAATAAACAATTTTATCATTAAATATAGAGACTAACCTTTTGCCCTATACACTGGCATTTATTTCCAAAATCGAAGCT
>CAVGYR010000169.1:0-3529 GCA_963633325.1 uncultured Treponema sp. | reverse complement strand
TTTTGAAACCTTTTTGGGTTATGAATCTTCCTATCGGACCTTTTGTGCTGGCAAGGGAAGCCATGGTAAAATGTCTTAAGTTTTTATATAGATTTGGATTTTCTTTTTTTAGGGTTTCCCATAGTTCTTTATATTGGGCTTCTCTTTCTTTTGTATATTCTAATCTTGAAAATGTTATGGCTATTGTCATTAGAAATGCGCATTCTCTTTTCATTAATTTTCTTAGATTTTTATTTTCTATTTTGTTTAGGTCATAGGCTGTGCAGGCAAGACGGGTTACTAATACTTGGTGATGACTTCTTTTTATTAGTTGTGTGTCTTGGACTGATTGATCTGGCCTTCCAATATAATACTGATAGAGGTTTATGTTTAGGTAGTATATGGTTTTGGTGTTTATTAATGGAAGGTAGACAAAGAGGTTATCTTCATAAAATATGTGTTTTGGTAGGGTAATATTTGTTTTATCTAAAACACTTTTTTTATACATCACTGAATGAATTGATGGGTACTGATTGTATTTCCATTTTTTCATATCATTCCATGTCAATTCTTCATTTTCTTTGAAGACGTTTGAGAAGTTGATTACTTTGTTTTTTCTTTTTTCATTATATGTATAAACGTAATTGGTTATTATTAGATCTGAGTCTATTTTTTCGATTTTTTCTAATAGTTTTTTGTAGGCTTTTTCGTTTACCCAATCGTCTGAGTCTATGACTTTAAAATATTTGCCTGTGGCATGTTTTAATCCTGTGTTTATGCCTTCTCCATGTCCACCATTTTCTTGATGGACTACTTTTATTATATCTGGATATTTTTCTTTATAAGTGTCAGCGATTTTTCCAGTATTATCTTTTGAACCATCATCGATGATGATTATTTCTACTTTTTCTTTTCCTATTAATAGTGAGTCTATACATTTATTCATATAGTTTTCTGAGTTGTAACATGGTACAACGAATGTGATATACTTCATTTTTTTCACCTATCTTTATTGTTTAAATTATATCATGTATTGGGGATGTAAGTAAATATTTCTTTGAATATTTTGGGGGTTATTGTCATATTTTACTATTATGTTGCGGATTATGCGTAAATAGTTTATAATGGTGGTGGTGATATTATGAAAGTTTTACTTTATGCGGAGTTTGAGAAATTAAATAAGAAATCTGGTCTTGGTAAAGCTATTAAGCATCAAATGAGGGCTTTAGAAGAAAATAAGATCAATTATACTAGAACCCCTAATGATGATTTTGATGTTGTTCACATAAATACTTATGGTCTTAAATCTTACATGCTTGCTTTAAAGGCTAAAAGATGCGGGAAAAAGGTTGTTTATCATGCGCATTCTACTGAAGAAGATTTTAAAAATTCATTTATTTTTTCTAACAAAATAGCCCCACTTTTTAAATGGTGGATTATGAAGTGTTATAATTTGGGAGATATTATTATTACACCTACTCCTTATTCTAAAAAATTACTTGAGGGTTATGGAATTAAAAAACCTATTTATGCTCTTAGTAATGGTATAGATGTTGATTTTTTTAAGCATGATGATAAGTTAGGGACTG
This sequence comes from uncultured Treponema sp., assembly GCA_963633325.1. Lineage (GTDB taxonomy): Bacteria > Bacillota_I > Bacilli_A > Acholeplasmatales > Anaeroplasmataceae > JAEELC01. The sequence continues at coordinate 1,961 of CAVGYR010000169.1, read as the reverse complement.
AATTTAGAGAAAAGTTTGGCTATAATTCTTTAGATAAGGTTATTATGGGCGTTGGATTATATATTGAAAGAAAAGGTATTTTAGATTTTGTTGAGCTTGCTAAGAGGTGTCCTGAGTATAAGTTTATTTGGTTTGGTTATTCACCCTTAGCAGCTAGTCCTAGAAAGATTGCTGAAGCGGTTAATACTAAACTTGATAATTTAACTTTTGCTGGCTATGTTGAGCCTGAGGTACTTAGGGGGGCTTACAGTGGCTGTGATTTGTATTTATTTCCTACTTTTGAGGAGACTGAGGGTATTCCTGTTTTGGAGGCTTGTGCGGCCCGTATTCCAGTTTTGATAAGAGATATTCCGGTTTTTTCTGATTGGCTTGAAGATGGGGTTAACGTTTATAAAGCTAAAGATACTAATGAATTTGATATTAAGATTAGAAAAATACTAAATGGTGAGCTTAAGGATTTAACTGATAATGGGTATTTGGTGGCTAAGGAAAGAGATATTAAAAGTGTTGGTAAGAAACTTATTTCAATTTATAGTGAGGTTTTAAAAAACAATTCAAATTAATGAATTGTTTTTTAGTAAAACTCTTGATTACTAAGAGTGTTATTTTTTTATGGTGCGAATTACATACAAGTTACGAACTAAGTTCTCTTTCTAAAAATATTATATAGTAATTAGTATATTTTTTCAATGGCTTTTAACACAAAATTTTTAAAAAAATGGAATTGGACACTTTTTTTGGAATGAAATATTGATAAAATTCATTTTTTGGTATATACTAATGATAGTAAGAAAGGATGGTTATGATGGAAATAAAAAGAAACTATTATTTGAATAAATTAATTTCAAAGCAAAATAATAAGCTTATTAAAGTTATAACAGGTATTAGAAGATGTGGAAAATCATATTTATTAGATCCTATTTTCAGAAATTATTTATTAGATAATGGAGTTGATGAAAATCACATAATTAAATTAGAATTTGACTCAATTGAAAATGAAGAATATACTAATCCTAAAAAGCTTTATGAATATGTAATGCAAAAGGTGTTTGACAAGGATACTTACTATATTATTTTGGATGAGATACAAAAAGTATCAGATTTTGAAAGTGTCTTAAATAGTTTTTTAAGAAAACCGAATCTTGATGTTTATGTAACTGGTAGTAATTCTAAATTTTTATCATCAGATATAATTACAGAGTTTAGAGGGCGTGGTGACGAAATAAGAGTTTATCCACTTTCTTTTTCTGAATTTATGTCAGTCTATAGTGGAAATGAAATTAGTGGATTAAATGAATATATAAATTATGGAGGTCTTCCATTAATCACTACATTTAAAAGTGCAGAAGAAAAAATCGATTATTTAAATTTTCAAAAAGATAATGTATATATAAATGATGTCATCGAAAGAAATGATATCAGAAATGATGAAGAATTAAAAACTTTAATTGAAATAATATCTTCTAGCATAGGTTCGCTTACTAATCCAACTAAGTTATATAACACATTTATTAGCAAAGGAAATAAAAATATTACTAACAAAACAATAGCATCATATTTAAAATATCTTGAAGAATCATTTTTAATAGAAAAATCTAAAAGATTTGATGTGAAAGGTAAAAAATATATTGAGACTCCATCAAAATATTATTTTGTAGACATTGGGATTAGAAATAGTTTAATCAATTTTAGACAAATAGAAAAAACTCATATAATGGAAAATATTATATATACTGAACTTCGTAGACGTGGTTTTAATGTTGATGTTGGAATTGTAGAAAAAAGAAAAATTGATGAAAAAGGAAAAAAAGATTATAAGCAATTAGAAATTGATTTTGTTGCAAATAAAGGTAGCGATAAATATTATATTCAATCGGCATATAGTATAGAAGATAATAATAAAAGAGAGCAAGAATTACAATCTCTTTTAAATATAAGTGATAATTTTAAAAAAATGGTAA
>CAVGYR010000168.1:0-3534 GCA_963633325.1 uncultured Treponema sp. | reverse complement strand
AGCATTGTTTTAGTAATATTATTTGATATGTTTAAAACATACCTAACAATATTACCTACTATCATAAACCTCCATCATATTCATAAACATCATCTCCTTTTCATGATGCATAGTAGCTCCAATAATTAAAGGAGTCAAGTCATAAATTATAGAAAAATTATCTATCATCCTAAACATTTCATAATTCACTAAATTATGAAATAGCAGGATAAGAAGATTGTGTATCATGCCCGATTTAATCCTTATTTTATAAGGAATCGCATATGCACAATTCTGATTTTGCACTTGCAAAATTCATCCTACTTCGTAGGTTGATATAAAGGTAGAAAGAAGTATTCTATATTATTATTTCAAGCTTTAAGAAGCAAAAAAATCATCCTAAATTTTAATTTTCATTAAAAATTATAGGATGATTAATTTTTTATAATTTTTCTAAAATACCTTTCTCTAAATCATCAATATTATACATGGTTTCTAATTCATTAAATGTTTCTTCTAAATTCTTTCTAGCACTATTCCAACCAGTTCCATCAGTAAACCATATGAAGGTTACACCATCAACTTTTTTAGATTCTTGTGCTAACATCTTATAACTTCTAGCAGTTTCATTTAACTTTGAACCACCACTAGAATAAAAATTAGTTTCTATTACATATACTTGTTTATCAGTTTTAATAACAAAATCAAATCTTTTTGTTGATGTATTATGTCCAGACATTTCACTTAAGTCTAAATCCCATTTTTTCTCAATATCTTTTAAATACATTTCTTTAAAGTAATTAACATCTTTTTTATAGCCTGCCTTAATTATATATGATTCAACCAAGTTTTCCATTAGATGTCCACCACGATTTTTTCTTCCATTTGAATCAAGACCAACCTCTATACCTAAAACATAGTCATATAAGTTATTTATAATATGATTTTGTAATAAATCAAATAGGCCACTTTCTTTCATAAATTTAATATAATCTTTCATAGAATAGACCATTTTATCAAACTTAAATAAATATTCGTTTATTTCATCTTTTACAAATATTTCTCGTGAACGAACTGCAAGTAATAACGGAATACATTCTAAAGTTTCAGGATATTTAACTAATATATTTTGAAATTCTTCTTCTATATTTTTACTACCAATTAATGAATTTAAAATATTAAGTTCAACCTTTACTTTATCTACATTTTTGTATATCTTTTCAAAATCAACATAATAAGTATAATCTGATATACTTGTTTTAAATTTGCTTAACCATTCATTAAAATTTCTATTCAACATTATCGCTTTCCTTTCTTCTTATAGTTAAATCTAAAAATTCTTTTTCTTTTTCAATACCTATATACTTTCTATTTAGTTTATTTGCAACTATTCCAGTTGTACCACTACCATTAAACGGATCTAATATTAAATCTTCTTCATCAGTAGAAGATAATATAATTCTTTCTAATATTTCCATTGGTTTTTGTGTAGGATGTTTACCACATTTTTTCTCACTAGGTTTTGTTAAAGATGATTCCCAAACATCTTTCATTTGTTTATCACCATTTAATTTTTTCATAAGAGAATAATTAAATTTGTGTTTTGCTTTTTTTATATCTTTTTTTGCCCAAAGAATAGTTTCAGTGGAATGAACAAATGCTCTACAACTAATATTAGGTGGAGGATTTAACTTCTTCCAGGTTATATTATTAATTATTTTAAATCCTTCTTGTTCTAATGCCATACCTATTGAGTAAATATTATGCATTGTTCCACTAATCCAAATAGTACCATCATCTTTTAAGATTTGATAACATAATTTAATCCATTTTCTATTAAATTTATGTTTTTCTTCAATGCTAATTGATTTATCCCAATCACCTTTATTAACTGATACCATTTTACCACCGCTGCAAGATATTCCATCACTGGATAAAAAATAAGGAGGGTCTGCAAATATCATATCAATACTTTTAGGCTCAATTCCTTTAAGTATTTTCAATGAATCACCTTGTATAAGTTTAAAATCTTTATCTTCATAATAATATTTCTTGCTCATACAAACTTACCTCCTCATATATATTATACTATATTTACTCTTCAAATCCTTTTTTATTTTCAAAATTTGTAATAATTACTTCTTCTACTTTGCCTCTTTTCTTTCCGTTAGAATTAATATTTCTTTTTGCTTCAATTACATGAATATTATAATCTTTATACAATTCATTTATTAAAGTTGTATTGTGATTAGATAACATTACATAACAACCTCTATCAGATAATTCTTTAAATACTTTAGCAAGTCTTTTTTGTTCTTCTTTTCCAAAGCCATCTTCAGTATAACTATTAAATGTTGATGTATCAGAATCATATGGTGGATCAAAATAAATGAAATCACCTTTTTTAGCATCTTTTACTGCTTCTTCAAAATCAACTGATAATAACTTAATATCATTATAATTTAAATAACCACATATAATACCCAAATTTTGGCCTTCATAAGTATTTACCTTAGTCTTCTTACCAAATGGTACATTAAACTCATTTTTACTATTAACTCTATACAAACCATTAAAACAAGCTTTATTTAAGTAAATAGTACGAGCAGCTCTTTTATAATCTACTAACTTATTAAATTTCTTTTTATCTCTATCTATATTTCTAATCGCATAATAATATTCTTCGGAATGTTCAGTTTCATGATGATTTAATTCTCTACACATTGCTTCAAACTTTTTCTCATCTTTAATACACTCATAAACATTTATGAGTTCCTTATTAGAATCATTAATAACGGCTTTTTTAGGTGATAATTCAAAAAGTAATGCTCCACCACCTATAAATGGTTCATAATAAGTATTAAACTCCTCTGGAACATATTGTTTTAATTTATCTATAATTTGTCTTTTTCCACCTGCCCATTTTACAAATGGTTTTCCTTTAATCATTTTTAACATCTCCAACTTCTATTTTTGATATATGATACTGTTCATTTAACGAATTAATTCTATATTTACCAATAATCGTATATTTCTTCATTATTTTTTGACTCATACTATATAATTTGTTTTTAATTGATTCATCTGACATGATAGAACAGTTTTCCCAAATAATGTGACACCAATGCCACTGATTTTCAGAAATATCGTCATTAATATTTGGAACAAAAAAATCATTAGTTTCAATCATTTTAATTATTTCATTTCGCGTAATTTCATCAACTACATAACTATTTGATAATGTATCAAAAAGATTTCTAATAAGTTCTACATCATATTTATTATTTGTCATAGATTTTTTTATGTTTTCAATCAATATTTTAAAATAATAAATAGCTACTTTGCTTTTTAAATTCTTATAATACTTTTCCATATCTTTATGTGATAAATGAAAAGGTAATGTTCGATCTATTATATTATATAAGTTTTCATTAGTATTAATTCTCTCTTTATATTTATCTATCGCGGACAATATTTCTTTTTCATCAAATATTTTTTTCTTATTAATTTTTTCTGCCCATGGATATAAATTATTTAATTCTTTAAACCATACAT
>CAVGYR010000167.1:829-3549 GCA_963633325.1 uncultured Treponema sp. | reverse complement strand
AGATGAAAAAACAAATGTAATACTGTTACAATGGCAGACTTGTGTTGAAATGGCGAATTCTGTGAGCCAACGTAGAGATACGATGAACAATTTTTTATAACTATAAATTTAGCGATAGCAACTGCAATTTCATTTGTGTGTGATTTGAAGTTTTTCTTGATAAATATTATTGGAATTGTTACTTGTGTTATATGGTTATTTTTTATTGATAATTACAAAGCTTTAAATACTGAAAAATTCAAAGTCATTAGTGAACTTGAAAATAAACTTCCTGTAAAACCATTTAATGAAGAATGGCAAAGATTAAAGAAAAATAAAAAATATAGAGAAAGTACCAAGCTCGAGAAAGCATTTCCGTATGGTTTTATTATCATATATGGAGTTCCTGTATTGAAATTAATACTCTTATTTATTTTTGATAGATAGAAAGGTTTGCATATGCCCTTTAATTTATTTATTAGCCATTCGTGGGCTTATCAAGACACATATAAAAAGCTTATATGCTTGCTTAATACAAAACTATATTTTAGTTATAAAAATTATTCTGTTCCTAAAGATGATCCTATTCATAATGCAAATAATGAATATCAGCTTAAAGAAGCAATAAGAAAGCAAATTCAACCTGCAAGCTGTGTGCTAATTTTGGCTGGTGTATATTCCACATTTAGTAAATGGATTAATATTGAAATTGAGTTAGCCAAATGTATGAACAAGAAAATTATAGCGATTGAACCATGGGGTCAGAAAAAACATCTAGTATAGTAAAAAAAGCTGCTGATGTGGTTGTTGGCTGGAATACAAATTCTATTATCAATGCTATAAGCGAGTGGAAAAGGTAGATTTACAAGAAGATTATCAAGGTGGCGATAAGAAATGGTTAATGGAGAGAATCTAATAAAAAAGAAAGATATCTTATTTGGAATAGTTTTTATTCTTATTTTGATATTACAGATATGGAAAGCACATATTGGTACAGGGTATAGAGATGAACATTTCTATATTTCTTTAGGATATAGATTTTATCAAGGTGATGCATTATTTTATGATGATTGGCATATAGCACAAATGATTGGTTTTTTCCTTACACCTTTATATGCTCTTTATAGATGTATTTTGGGTAGTAATGAAGCAATTGTTTTAGGATTTAGATATTACTATATTGTTTTTACAATGTTTGTTGGAATATGTATCTATCTTAAATTTAGAAATAAATATAATCTATATGCAATATTTGCGTCTGTTGTATATATGCTATATACGCCTTTAAGTATAATGGCTCTTTCATATAATACGATGAGTGTAGGATTTTTATTATTAGCACTATTATGTTATAAGAAAGATAACTATCGTAGATTGTTTATTAGTGGTGCATTGTATGCATGTTCAGTTATAAATACACCTTATCTAGCATTAGGTTATTTGGTCTTAATATATTTTTTTATAAAAAAAGAATTGAATAAAAAAGAATTTATTTCACTTACTTTAGGTATATTTACACTTGCTATAATATTTTTTACCTTTGTTTTTTCAAGAGAATCAATTAATACATTTTTATCTAGCTTAAAATATTTAGTGGATCCTTCTCATAGTACAAATGTATTTGTTTTATTTGCTAAAAATGGTGCTAAATTAATTATTGCTTTTGGACCAGTATTAGCATTGCTACTTTTTGAATTGGTTTATTTCTATAAAAAAAGAAAGGATACAGATAATAAAGCTATTTTTGTAGCATTTACAATTACTTTATTAGCAATAATTTATATTTCTTTAATTCATCCATATCAGAAAGAATATGGTGGTCATGCATTAGCTTTATTCCCGATAACTCTTTTAGGAATAGTTATTCTATATCGTAAAGAAAATAGTGAATATGAAAAAATGATATTTACTACTTCTATTCTTCATGCTTTCTTGATTTCTATATCTTCTAATGTAGGACCTAGATCATATTGTTCTCCATTAATTACTGCAAATGTAATTGTTATATTGTCTTTGAAAGATATAGATTGTAAAACATATATAAAAAATCTAAATAAATATGTGCTAATAGGTATTTTGCTGTATTACAAAGTTACAAATGTATTTGGTGGAACAGATGAATATAATGTAAAAATAGAAAAAGGACCTTTAAAAGGACTATATGATAGACAAAAAGATATTGATGAATACTATAAAACATTAAACGATATCGAATATATCAATTCTTTAGATGGGGAATATATCAATTGTACGACATATAATACTTGGGAGTATTTAGCTTCTAATAAAATCTGTGCTACTAACTCAACATATATTTATTTTTGGTATTTAAATCAATACGAAAGTGCGTTTAACTTATATCATTCAATTCATCCAGAAAAAGCTGCTTGGATTTATATTGATGCTGTTTCCGACTTGAATAATGAAACAGAGTGGTTAAGCCAATTTAATAAAGTAAAAGATTTAGATAATGGAACTTTATATCAATTTAAAGATTAATTCTTTTAAATAGGTAATCAAAGAATTTAGATGCAATGATTAATAAAATGCCGACGGCTAATAAATTTAAATAGGGACTTGGTGACCATGGGGATAATACACTGTAACTCATCAATATAAGGTTAAACAAATATATAGTAAAACTGTGAGCACATATCCAATCAATAATTTTGTTTTTCTTTGAAAAGAAAGCAGAAATAACTCCACTATTAAAAGAGAAAACTAAAATCAAAATTACGTTT
>CAVGYR010000167.1:0-801 GCA_963633325.1 uncultured Treponema sp. | reverse complement strand
GTAACTAACATAACGCTAAATAAATAATTATGGCAAGAGGAGCGTGTTCTATCAACAATGTGGGTAATTAAAACTAGACATAAGGAAATACATTCTAATAATGTGCTGTGCTTGATTTGAATGCTTGAATCGTGTAGTTTGCCAAGTAATAAGCCAATTGTATATTCGATTACTCTTATGTAGAACGAATAATAAATAAATGCGAATTGTTGATAATTATTAATATTGAATAATGGTAATAAATATAAATTGATAAAGAAATGTAAGCCGATTAAGATGAAAATACTATAAATTGGTTTAATCTTTATCTTTTTTATTGCCTTGAAAATATAATAAGAAACAAATGTGCATAAGGCATAATCAACAAAATACCATCCACTACTTAGTACGGAATTAATAAAGTTAGGTATAAAAGTTTGCAGTAAAAAAATATTTTTTATATTCATGATTAGTATATCTTCTACAGAATAAAGGTGAATGAGTAAATAATAAAATGAGCTAATTAATAAATAAAATAGGTATTGTATGAAATAATTCTTTTTACGAATGAATGATTGTTTAAGATGGGAAACGAAAGAAGAGTTATTGTGTTTCTTTAAGCTTTTATATTGCAAAAATCCTGCTAAAAGGAAAAAGAAACTAACGGCTTCAGAACCGCCATCTAAGTATTTTCCTATAGAGAATAATGTATTTGCGTGTCTAAAAAAGACAAAAATTATCATTAAAACTCTGTAGTACTGAAAAAAATAAATCATATTAACCTCCTAGTGCATTTATACATAAAATAATACAGTATCTAAA
>CAVGYR010000166.1:0-3559 GCA_963633325.1 uncultured Treponema sp. | reverse complement strand
AATATTATTTTTTCGTCTTTTTCTATTGAATAATATGGATTATCATTCAAATTGATTAATCCTTGATATTCTAATATCGAAATTATTAATCCATCTATTAAATTAAATACATCAGAATCAGCTAATAAAGTTTCTGTTTTATATATAAGATACCCACTAAACTTGTATACATCGGGTACATAGTTATCTGCTCCACCATAATATATAAAGAGATTACAATAATTGAGAACTTGTTGAGGTGTATTACATTTTTCGTATAGATACGCAACCCATTCTATAATGATTTTTTGCCATGAATATTTTTCTTTCATTTCTTCAGCTATATCTAAATGATTCTCTTTTCCTTCAGGATCAAAATCCGCAGAATTAAATTGACAATTGAATAAGTAATTTGTGTAATCTTTTAAATCTTTCATTTTAATTTATCCTTTCGCACAAAATTTTTCGCAAATAAATTTTTGCTTAACTTGGAAAAAGCAGCATCAGCGGCTTCAAGCGATTTTATGTTTGGTTTGAAATGACCACTCATATTGTTGTAATCGTAAATTTTACCACCACGAATTTTCAAAATGCCAGCCATTACAACAGTTGGATCTTTCCCTCCAATTAAAGTTGGATGAGGAGTAGGAAGACCATCTCTACCGTTGCCGTTTCTTCTACCAAATATAATATTACCATTATGGTCAATTACATAGGTAAGATTATTATCATTGTAATTTTTGCTATAAATATAATTTCCATTAATGACGTCATTAATGTTAACAGCTGTTGGATTCTTGTCATATTTTCCATTATGGTAGATACCATTCTTGATATCTCGCTCATGCATCGAAGATGTAACTTTGTAGGCAGATGCATATGGTTGAGAATGACCACTTGTACCAGAGTATAAATTTGAATAGCCACTACCCATGATGTACAAATCCTTTCTTTGAAGATATATAATCCTCAAAATGAATAAATCGAGCAGTGTTTCTAAATTCTTCAAAAACTACACTAGGCATAGCTCCATATACAACAACTGCTCTTGGAGTTAAATATTTAAGCGTATTTTTTAAACCGTTTTTAAAATGAAATTTGTTTTCTTTGCCTTGAATGCATCCATATGTTCCTATTGAAACAATAGAGTTTTTAGGCACTCCAATAAAGGCAAGAGGAATTTCGGTGAATAATGGAGTGTATGTTCTTTCATCTCCCCAACGGATATTAGGAATTACATTGATTCCATTTGATTGCATATATACACCAAGTGCATGATTTAAATAAATATTGGTGATTTGTAAGCACAGGGGCATATCTCTATATAACGAGCAATCTGGAGAAATCACACCAGAAAACTTGGAAAGTACTTCGATGTATTTTTCTGGATTATTGATGAAATCGTTAAAGTGAATATCATGCTCATAGAAGTGAACATATTCCGTTTTTGTCATTGATCTATTTCTTTGAGAAAATGGAATTAACTTATCTGGAATTGATAGGTAATTAGTGTTTTTAAAACAAGGAATCTCGAAGATAGAATCAAATTTTGCATTTTTAACTAATTCTGGTTTAAAACCATCGCTTATAATCATCTTTTTCATTTTGAATTACCTCCTTATAGATTAGATGATGTAAAATTGAAATAGAAATATTAACCGGTGTGATTTCTGTTCAATTTACATCTATAAAGTAAATCTTTTGAAAAAAGTACGTAGAACAAGACAGGACAAAACGGGACAAACATATTTGGGCGGTGATAATGTGACTTTTAACGAATTTGTAAATATCATGTATGAGGTGATTGGAAATAATACTAAAGCGGATTTTGTAGTGGATTTATTAGACATGTTTACAACTTATGATGAAAAAGAACAAGGTTCATATCATGATTTAGATAGGAGTTCGTTAAGAAAAATATTTTCTGGGAAAAGAAGCATTAATTCTTTGAAGTCGGAATTAATTGATCATTTAGATGAGGCAAAATTTGAGAATATTATTGAAGACTATACCGAAGAAAAGAAAAAGATAATCGTAGAAGTCTTTGAACAATATGGAGAAAAACTAGATTTAAATAACTTGGAGGAAAATCTATATCAACTGTTTGTTTCGTCCTTAAATGCTACAGCATCAAAGCAACCTTTTATTTCAGAAGAATTAAAAAGAATATTTATATCAGAAGCAAATGGAAAATGTGAAATTGTATCGTGCTTTAATTCCACAATAGATAAAAATGGCAAAATTCAGGGAAAAGCGCTTAGAATTAACGATAAATTCTCATATAATTATGATAATCTTTTATTTGTTTGCGAATCTTGCTTTAAAAGATATTACAATTACCGAAGCAGTGATACGAAGAAATTATTAGCAAATTCAAAGTTAGAAATTCAAAAACAAAAATATTTGAATTCAATAATAGATGATCAAAAAATAGAAGATGGTGTGGATATTATATTAAGAAGGATAGCTAATGTAACCTCGGCTGAAATAGAATTGAATTATAAGCCGATAGCAATAGCAAATAAAATAAATGATGATGAGTTTTTACTGAAGAAAAAAATAACAATGTATATAACAAATTACTACACCATCATTGATAATAAAATTCGGGAAGCAGTTATTCTGAATGGTTTTAACTTTACTGTCTTTGAATGTAAAATAAAAATTCTTTTTACTAAACTGGACAAAGAAAGATATTCGCAAACAATTGTTTTTAACCAATTGGTTAGATGGCTAGAAGAACAGACAAAAGTTGAAGTAGAACCATGTGAAGCTTTAATATCTTATTTTGTTCAAAAATGCGAGGTATTTTATGATATTACCAAATAAATTGTTTTCATATGCTGACAGTGATTTGCCAAAATTTATAATAATTCTTAATGAATTGAATAAGAAAAATTGTGAAGCATCAGAATTGTATAAAATAGTAATAAGAGAATTTAGAGATGTTAATGATTTTGTAAGAATTTTAGATAATCTTTATTTATTAAACAAAATCGATATTAATGAAAGGGGAGAATTATATGTTAGTTGAACTTAAATGTAGTTCATTTAAACGCGGAAATGGAGAGATAAGGGAAAAAATAAAATTTCATAAAGGTTTGAATGTTTTACAAGGAGGCACACAAGCGGATAATTCAATTGGTAAAAGTACATTTCTTTTAATTCTAGATTTTGTTTATGGAGGGAAAAAGTTTTTATCATCAGTAGCTGCAAAAAAGATTCCTGATCAAGAAATTTGTTTTTGTTTTAAGTTCGATAAGCTATATTATTTTAAGAGAAATACGATTGATGGGGCATTATTTGTATATAAATGTAATGAAAAATATGAAAACGAAGACAAAATCAACATATCAGAATATATTGAATTTTTATCTGCAAAATATTTGATACAAAAATATGATGGTTTCTCATTTAGATCTGTACAAAGTAATTTCATGCGCATTGCTGGAAAAGACAATACAAATATTAAAGATCCTCTATATAATGGTTATCAGGAAAATTTTAAACAGAAAATATCTCGTTTAGAAAAAATTTTTGATGAATATTCAAAAATATCAAATGTAAAAGAACAATTAAT
>CAVGYR010000165.1:0-3601 GCA_963633325.1 uncultured Treponema sp. | reverse complement strand
GTTGAAAGAGAAAACAATAAAGAATATTTAGACGGAATTGTTGTTTATCTTGAGGCTCCTTTACAAGAAATTGAGTTTAGACTTAAAAATGATTCAACCAGTCGTCCTGTTTCAAAAAAAATCAATATTTACGATTTAGCTAAAAGAAGAGTCGATAAATATGAAGATTTTAAGACTTTTAAGGTAACAAGCAAAATTGTAAGTGAAACAGTTAAACAAATTAAAAAAGGGCTAAAAAAATATGAAAAGAATATTAGTGATTAATGGACCTAATTTAAATATGTTAGGACGTCGTCCTAAGGAACATTATGGTTCTAAAACATTAGACGAAATAAATAACATGATTAAAGAATTTGAGCCTAACTATGATTTTGTTTTTTATCAATCAAATCATGAAGGTTCAATCATTGATAGAATTCAAGAAAATGATTACGATGCAATAATTATTAACCCAGGAGCTTATACTCATACTTCGGTCGCAATCCATGATGCACTTGAAATTGTTGATAAAATTATTGTAGAAGTTCATTTATCTGATGTATTTAATCGTGACGATTTTAGAAAAATAGATTTTATTAAGAGCGTAGCTACTACTTGTATCACTGGGCTACATGAGTATTCTTATATAGAAGCTGTAAAATATTTACAAAAAAATCTATAAGTGGTATAATATTTACCGTAAAAAATTAAAGGAGACAAATTATGATTAACGTTAATGACTTAAAAAATGGCGTTGTTATTGAATATGATGGCAACCTTATGAAAATTATGGAATTCCAACATGTTCTACAAAATAAAGTAGCTTATGTTAGAGTTAAAATGAAAAATGTAAGAACTGGTTCTATTATGGAAACAGCTTTAAAGGGATCTGATTCAAAGTTCAAACTTTGTTTCATCGATCGTAAGCCTATGCAATATATCTATTCTACAGGTGATGCATATGCATTCATGGACAACGAAACTTATGAACAAATCGAAATCCCAGCTGCTCGTCTTGATTGGGAAAAGAACTTCTTACAAGAAGGTATGGAAGTTTCTGTAGAATTCTACGGAGAAGAAATTTTAACTGTTGAACTTCCTGATAAAGTTACAGCTAGAGTTGTAGAAACTACACCAGCAGTTAAAGGCGATACTAAGACTAATGCATTAAAAGATGCTTATCTTGAATCAGGATTCTTAGTAAAAGTTCCTATGTTTATTGAGCAAGATGAAGAAATCATCGTTTCAACAATCGACGGAAAATATGTTTCAAGAGCTTAATAAGGCGATAAATTAAAATAATAAAGGAGTTGAATTTCTTTCTAGTACAAATTAAAACTTCTTCGCTAAATTTAAAAGTTTTAATTATACTATAATGAACAAAATTGGATCATTTACCGGAACCGACTAGCTTACTTGATTTTAGTAGTACTGTTAATACTATACTTCAAGTAAACCCTGGTCTTTTAACAATAATAATTATATTTATAATTTTTTCAGCATTCTTCTCAATGAGTGAAACAGCCCTTAACTCTATTTCAGAAGCTAAGGTAAAAACACTTATTGAGTCTCGTGTAACAGGCTCAAGAAAGACAATGTATTGTATTGAAAATTACGATCGTACACTTACAACTATTCTTGTGGGTAACAATATCGTAAATACTGCAATGTCTGTTTTAGCTGTTACTTTCTTTGCAAATATATTTACTACCCTTTCAGACGATCAAATTTCTTTAGTAGCTACTATCGTAATGACTATCGTTTTACTTACTTTTGGTGAAATTTTACCAAAAACTATAGGTAAGAAATTTAGTGAAAAAATAGCTGTTAGAGTAGGTCCTATCATTTGGGCTTTAAGTTATGTTTTATATCCAATAGTAATTCCATTTAGATTACTTCAAAAACTTGTTACAGGCAAAAATAAAGAATCTAATAATGGCGTTGATGAATCAGAACTTGGTTCTATTTTAGATACTATGGAAGAAGAAGGATCTATTGAAAGTGATGAACGCGAAATGATTAAAAACGTGTTTGATTTAAACGATCAAACAGTTGAGGATATCATGGTCCCTCGTATTGATATGGTCGCAATCGATGTGAATGCAAGCGTTGAAGAAGCAGAAAATTTATTCTTTAAATCTGCATTTTCACGTGTTCCTGTTTATGAAGAAGATAAAGATCACATTGTAGGTATTTTGTACGAAAGAGATTTTTATTCTGCTTTACTTAAAAATAAAGATAACGTATCTATTAAAAATATAATGCGTAAAGCAAAGTTTGTTAATAAAACTTTAACTGTAGATAAATTAATTCGTGAATTACAAATTTCAAAAGTTCATATGGCTATTGTTAGTGGTGAATATAATGACACCCTAGGTCTAGTTACAATGGAAGATGCACTTGAGGAATTAGTTGGTGAAATATACGATGAACACGATGAAGGATCAGTTAAAAATACATTTATTCACCCAATTGAAGAAAATGTTTATATCGTAGACGGTGATTGTGGTGTTGACGAATTGTTTGAAGAATTAAACATCGGTGATTGTCCGGATGAGACAAAAGTATCTTCGTGGATATTTGAATCTCATGATGATCTTCCTAAAGTTGGTGATGTAATGGTTTATATTGCATCATACACTAAAGAAGATGAAGAAGGAAATTACAAAGACTTTGCGAAAAAATTGACTTTTGAGGTTGTCAGGGTACAAGAAAGACGTATTGAAAAAGTACGCTTAACTGTAAGCGATGCGACTGAAGAAGAAGTCGAAGAATATGAAGAGGAAAAAGAAGATTCAGATTAATCTGAATCTTTTTATAAAAGAAAAATATGATAAAAGATCATTGTCCTTTATGTAAATCAAAAAATTTAATATTTATTGATCCTTTCGAATCACGTAAAAAATTAAAAGAATTATTAAATTCTAACAATGTTAATCTTCTACCTGATAATGTTAAAAGTATGATTGATACTCTAAATTTAGATGGTGAAATTTCGGAAGAAGAGAAAAGATTTTACGAAATTCATGGGAGAAAAGTTATGTGCACAAATTGTTCGATGACTTTTTATGAATATGATGATGAAACTGCTCTAGAAGAAAAAAACGCACATCCTGTTTCTAGAGAAGAATACATTGAACATTTAAAAGATATGACTGACGATAAAGACTTTATAGATTTTGTAATTTCTAAGTTAGAATTTATTCAAGAATATTATATTGAATCTTTAGATATGTTAATCGTAGAATACGAAGATGCCTTCGGTAAAAATAAAACATTAGTAAATTAATTAAATTGCACTCCATAAATTATGGGGTGTTTTTCTTTAGAAAAATGAAAATATGTCTCCTATAATTTATGAGGTATTTTTATGGATAAATATGAAATTTTAAAGACTTATTTTGGTTATTCTTCTTTTAGACCAGGCCAAGAAGAGATAATCGATTCGATTGTAAATAAACAAAATACATTAGCTATTTTAGCGACAGGTGGCGGGAAAAGTATTTGTTTCCAAGTTCCAGCTTTGTATTTTTCAGGTCTTACGATTGTAATTTCCCCTCTTATTAGTTTGATGGAAGATCAAGTAAGAAATTTAGTTAAAAATAATATAAGTGCAAGTTTC
>CAVGYR010000164.1:0-3656 GCA_963633325.1 uncultured Treponema sp. | reverse complement strand
GGACATGTGGCTCACGCCACTCCGGACGGGCGGCTCCGCCGCACAAGAATATTCAAATTTCTTTTTATATTCCTTATTCAGCATATTGCGTAGCTGTTCACCATCCATATTTTTATATCCGTTTTCATGGTCAACTTACTTCATATCACAGTTTTTGGGCTTACTTCTCTCTTTCTGTTGTTCAGTTGGATAACCAAATACAAGCATTGCAACAGGAAATACATCATACCATTTTTTTACAATCTGCACAGAATATTAAAATCATTTTACTATTTGCTATAAAAGGCTGATTATCACAGTTTATTACCAGTTTTTATTTCAGTTTCTGACTTGTATTATTTAGTATCGTGTATATTTGCTAACCTCCAGCAGATGGTGCCTGTGACGCATATTTAAGAATAATTTGTTTTACATCATCTTCACTCATTCTGTTTTTTTACTCACTTACACACATGCTTTCTTTATTAGATATTTTCTATTTATTGTTAATCATTTAATGTAATAAAGTTTAATTTTTTATATTGATTATATCATCTAAATTATATATTACTTATATAATGTAATTGCATCATTCGAATTACACTGAGTTCATTCTAGTTTTCATCTTTATTTAATTATTATTTTACTTTATCAGTATATCATATAACTTTTTTTATATATCATTAAACTATTTTTTTTATGTTTAGTATTTATGTTTCTAATTAAGTATATTCTTAATCAAATTTATAAGCTATTAAATCTTACAAATCTAAACTTTTATTACTCACTCATCTCATCCTTTATTTCCTACGATCAGCAAATTATCACATATATAGTAATCCAATAAAATTTATTATATTACTATATAACAATAACTTTTTAGGTAATAAATATAAAAATTTAAAAAGAGGAATGTTTCACGTGAAACATTCCTCTTTGACATCTACATAACACTTAAATTACATAATCTGAATAATATTATTACGTATTGCAAATACAGCTGCCTGCGTACGATCTGTAACATCAAGTTTTTTAAAAATGCTAGAAATATGATTTTTAACAGTTCTCTCACTGATCTTCATTTCTTTAGCAATATCTCTGTTAAATTTACCAACAGCCATTTCTTTGAGCACTTCAAGTTCTCTTTTTGTAAGGGAATCAATCTTTAACTCATCCTCATTTTTCTGAATCATTTTTGAGTTGAGCGCAGGAATAAGACTTGGCTGGATATAAGTCTCACCATCTGCAATAGTAAATATAGCTTTCTTGAGTTCAGCTGATTCCGAATCTTTTAATACATATCCATTAATACCAATATCGACAGCTTTCATCAGATACTCAGTCTCATTATGTACTGTAAGTACAAGTACTTTTACCTTGGATTTATTATCTTTGAGTTTCTTTAAGACCTCAAGACCATTCATCTTTGGCATGTTAATATCAAGAAGCAGTACATCTGGTGTAACATTCTTTAATTTTTCAAGACACTCTTCACCGTTTTCTGCCTCCTCGATTACTTTAATGTCTCCATCAAGTTCCAAAAGGTTTTTTAATCCCTCCCTGATCATTGAATGATCATCTGTAATCATAATGTTAATAGCCATTTCATTTATCCTCCTTCTTTATAGGTACAGTAACTTTGACTGTACATCCCTCTCCTGGTTTTGATTTTATATTTATTTTTCCCGAGAGAAGATATACTCGTTCCTTCATCATAGACAATCCAAAACCAGAATTGTCATCACGTGCTACCTCAGGTATGGTTGACACGTCAAAACCCTCTCCATCATCCTCTATCGTAAGGATCAGATTGTTTGTCTCATATTTTATTATTACATTTACACATGTTGCATGTCCATGTTTGATTGAATTACTGCACGCTTCTTGTATTACACGAAGTAGCGTTAGTGAAACAATGCTATCTACATCTACCTCATCACCTATTGTCTTAAAATTACAACGGATATTGTTTGAATTTTTCATCTTATCCAATGCCCGCTCAACAGTAATATTAAATCCTATATCATCAAATGACATCGGTCGCAAATTGTAGATCATATTTCTAAGATCATTTATAATATCTTTCAATACATGGCCCTGTGATGAAAGTTCTAACCTGCATCTAATAGGATCTACATCTAAAAGTTTAAGACACAACTCTGTCTTGTGTAAAAGTGATGTCAGACTCTGCACCGTAGAATCATGTAAATCCCTTGCTATTCGCTGTCTTTCTCCCTCAACAGTTTGCAGTAACACTATGTTGAAAAAATCACTATCTTCGTTATTTATAACATCTTTTATTTCAACATCACTCTTAAGATTTTCATTGTCATAGACCTTAATAACACTATTTACTTCGTCTATTTCACATTCAATATCTGATATCTGTTTTCTGAGTACTTTGATCTGTGTTTCAATAAGATTTTGTTCTTCTTTTAGTTCACGAATCTTATTTCTATTATATGAGTTTACCTCTCTCGGAGTAAATGCCTCAAAGTTCTCATCACATGTTTTCTCAAGCATCTGTATTATCTTTATATTCTCTTTATAATGATTTTCCGCAACTGTCAATTTTTCTGTGAGTGAATATTTACTGTCGTAAAATTCATCTCTTGTTTTTTCTAAATATTCTTTTACCATACTATCAATAGAACATATGTTTTGTTTTAAGTTATATTATTACTATTCAATTATATATCATTTTCCCTAACTTTAAAAGGTTTTACAAAAAATATTTGTATAAACCATCAAATTTGTCTATAATAATATAATAAAGCACAAAATTCTAAAGCTAATCAAATTGTTAGAATTATAATATTTAAATTAAAATCTAAGGAGGTTATACAGTATGAAAAAAACTACAAAGCGCCTTTTTACACTAACAGTCGCTTCCATATCTGGCATATATGCCTACAACAGATTCGTGGATTCTAATGCTAGCAGAAAAAATCTACTTAAAATAGATAATGGGCATTATTATAAATGGAAAGAGGGAAATATCTTTTATATCAAAAAAGGAAAAGGATCTCCTCTGCTTCTTATACACGACACAGACTCACGCTCATCTGGTGAAGAATGGAGCAAAATAATCAAGAGATTATCTAAGACACATACTCTTTATATTATAGATTTACTTGGTTGTGGACGCTCAGACAAGCCAGCACTCCAGTATACCAACTATATGTATGTTCAGATTATTACAGCATTCGTAAAGGATGTCATTAAGGATATACCAGATGTTGTTGCTACCAATTTATCTGCAGCTCCAGTTATCATGGCGAGTGCCATTAATAAAAATCTATTCAAAAAGATAATACTAATAAACCCTGTATCACTCCAACAACTCAAGCAGGTGCCAGATAAATCTTCAAAATTCAGACAAAATGTCATAAATCTTCCTATCATTGGAACATTTATCTACAATAAGCTTATGTCACCGCTCAAGATAGATTTTGTCTTCAGGAGAAAATACATATCTCGTAACCAGCTCATATCAGCTAAAATGAAAGATATATATTATGAATCAGCTCATAGCGAACACAGCAAAGGTAAATACCTGTATTCAAGTATATTATCTAATTTCATAAATATAAATATTACTCATGCAATACAGAAACTTGAAAATCCTGTTTACCTGATAGCATCCACAGATATCAAAAATAATCTGGAAGTTATCA
>CAVGYR010000163.1:0-3708 GCA_963633325.1 uncultured Treponema sp. | reverse complement strand
GAATGCCAAGTAATCTTAAGCCTTCGTCGATTACCTTTTTAACACATGAAGCTAGTGCCATATTTGTATTCTTTGTTAATACATCTTCACTATTAATACGCTCTAAAGAATAGAATTTATTAAAGTCTTGAGCTAAAGATAATAAATATTTAGCAATTACGCTAGGCGAATATTCGCTAGCTGCCTTTTCAACAATCTTTTTAAAATCACCAATTTCTTTAATTAAATCGAAATAATGACTCTTTAAGAATAATGAACTATCAATGTTTGTAGGATCATAAGAATTATTACTAATAATTGAATTAATACGAACAGATGTATATTGTAAATAAGGTCCTGTTTGTCCTTCAAACTTAACCATTTGATTTACATCAAATTCATAATCAAGGGCTCTAAAATTCTTTAAATCATTAAATACAACAGCACCTACACCTACTTTTCTTGCAACTTCATCTTTGTTTTCTAAAGTAGGATTCTTTTCTTCAATTTGTGCTTTAGCAGCTTCAATAGCTTGCATTAAAATATCATATAATTTAACGACATTACCTTTTCTTGTAGACATCTTCTTTCCGTCTTTAAGTACAAGACCGAAATTGATATGTTCAATGTCATTTGCATAAGGTAAACCCATCTTATCTAAAACAGCTTTAAGTTGAACGAAATGAAGTTTTTGTTCACCGCCTACAACATATAAAATCTTTTCCGGATTATATTCTTTCTCACGCCATAATACAGCAGCTAGGTCACGAGTAATATATAGAGATCCACCATCGCTACGTTTAATTAAAGCAGGAGGAATATCATCGCCTAAATCAACGATTTCAGCGCCTTGGTCTTCTTTAAGTAAATGTTTTTCTTCAAGAATATTTAAAACAGGGCCCATTTTATCATTGTAGAAGGCTTCACCATTGTAAGAATCAAATGTAACATTTAAAAGTTTATAGATTTCTTCACTTTCTTTAAGTGATTCTTCTCTAATCCACTTCCACATATTTACATATTTTTCTTCGCCAAGTTCAATCTTTCTGAATGCTTCACGAGCTTCTGCAGCTATACTTTCATCTTCTTTAGCAAGTTTGTTAATACGAACATAAAGTTGTCCTAATTCATTAATAGGATCTTTCTTAATTTGTTCAATATCTCCCCATTTTTCGATAGCTACTATCATTAAGCCAAATTGAGTACCCCAGTCGCCTAAATAGTTGATTGCGACGGTCTTATAACCACACTTTTGCATAATAAGCTTAAGTGAATTACCAATCATAGTACTACGTAAATGCCCTACAGAGAAAGCTTTTGCAATATTAGGGCTTGAATAATCTAAAACGATTGTTTTATCTAAACCAATTGAAGAAGACCCGTAGAATTCTCTATTTATACAATCATTTAAAATTTCTTTACCAACATTTGTCTTATCTAGAATAACATTAACAAATGGGCCTGTAGGATTAACTTCTTTAACAACTTTAAAAGTATTTAAAATATATTGTTTAACCTCTTCTACTACTTGAGGCATAGGTAAGCCTAGAGTTTTAAAAATTGTAAATGTAGGTATTGCAATATCCCCCATAGCTTGATTTTTAGGTTCTTCAACTACCACATTAATATCTTTACCATATTTTTCTTTAAAATAAGATGTTAATCCGTTTTTAATATCTAATTTAATTTCATCAATCATAAACATAATCCTTTCAAAAAATAAAGAGATAGTAAACTATCTCCTTAATTAGTATTGATTCTTTGCGTCATCCTTAGTTAAATTATAACTTAAGAAACGAAGACAATAAGTTCTAAAGCCGATTCCTTGATTGCTAGCTTGTTCATCAGATGCGATAGTTTCAGAACTAAATACTAATTTACCAGATTCGAAAATCCAAAGTTGACTATATGTTGATAAACTTACTTCTTTAATTGAAAGACCTGTATTCTTATCAACATCACGAAGAGAATTAATATAATCTTCTTTTTCTTCAAGTTTAGCTACTGCTTTCTCATCTTCACTGTCTAATTCATAAGCTTCTTTTGCATTATAGACATAGACTTTATCTATAACAAAGTGAGTCGCATCATTTTCTTTTTCATGCTTATTAGTATAATAATCAAGTGTACCAATATTAGTAACTGATGTATCATCTTGTTCAGTCGCATAATAAACGTAAACAGTTTCGCCTTTTTCAATTTTCTTCTTTAAAGATTTATAGCTAATTTCCTCAAATACATTATTTGTTTCAAGATTATTACTATCGCTATGCCATTTAGAATAGAACTTTTGTTGTCTTGTAGGAATTAAGCAGAAAATCATTAATCCGATACAAACAGCTAAACCAATTAATAAGAATATTAATTCTTTAGTCCATTTAAATTTAAATTTATTTCTATTTCTTCTTTTACTTTTTGAAGCTCTTGCCATATAAATTTCAACCTTTCTAAATAAAAGTTATTTCGTTACTGAAAAAAATTATACCATTTCTTAAATTAAAATACAATAATCAATGAATGAGATTAAAACAAGAAATATACTTTTTTAGAATTCAAGGCCCTCTGTTTCTTCTAACTCACATTTTCTAATGACCCATTTTATTCTTTTAAATGGTATTGGAGTTTCTTCTTCGCTTTTTATTATCCCAATTCGACTGACTTTTGCATACATTTCGCTGTTACTATATCCGACAGGCACAACAACATAATCGTCGATTTTAATTGAGCTGTCTTTAGTTAAATAACAATATTCTTTGCTAGAATTATTAAATTTAACATATACTAACAAATTACCATTTGAAACTTCATCTATACCATAAATTTTAGAATCTAAAATATCGCTAGTTAAATGTGCATTAAAGAATTCATTAATTGTTTCCGCAAGTTCATTAAAGCGTATAGGTAAATCAGATTTTGTAAAATAACCTTTAAATTCTTTTTTATCACATTTATTATCACGTAAAATTATCGAATATGTTCTTTTAGTATTAATGTCTTTATAATTTTCATTTGATTTAGAATCAAAATCAAATTTCTCTATGATTTCAAATAAATATGTCATAATGCCAGGTGATTTATAAGTATTATTAATCATGCAACAAGAATCAAACCATCTAGAAAAAGTAGATATTTCTGTTTCTCTATTAAAGTTAATTGTTTCTCTAGAGTTAACCCAAACATAATTATTATCATCTTTTGTATTATAAGGATTAAATTTTATAGGCGCATAATATTTTATTTCAAAATAATTTAGATAACGTTTAGAATTAAAACAATCAAATAAGCATATATCATTATATTTTAAGGTTTCACGAATAAGCGTTGATAAATCTTGCCCTTCATATAAAAAACATTGGTAATAAAATCCGTAAAACTTAAATCTACCTTCTTCAGTTTCAATATCGACATCAAAATCCGGGTAGGCATTAGTTTTGGGGTTTTCATAACAATTAAAAAAGAAATCAGTTAATATATCAAATACAACTTTTGCACTTTCTTTATCCGTTTCAATTACTATGTTTTGATTGTTTAATAATTTTGAATCCGGGTTATAAACATAATTAGATTTTAAACATTCATATTTATCATTTACCATAAATAATTGGCATTTGTTGTTCCCGTGTTTAGTTTTTGAGATACTAGAATTAATACCTATAGCTTTAACTTTATAATTCTTCTTAAAAAGCGTTAAATAAGAAAGTCTATTAAGAGCTAACACAAACCAAGAAA
>CAVGYR010000162.1:0-3789 GCA_963633325.1 uncultured Treponema sp. | reverse complement strand
ATAGATGATTATCACTAGAAATAGTACAGAACATGGCTTATTAGCTATATAGTTTTTATTAAAATAAGGAGATTTTTATCTCTTTTTTTTAATATTTGAATAAAATTCGATTTTTTTGTATAATATTATCGCAAACTAGATGGAGGCTTAAAGATGACAGAAGAAGAAAAAAGAGAAATATTAAACCTTCAACAAAAAATAAGAAACTTTTCAATTATTGCCCATATCGATCATGGTAAATCTACTTTAGCTGATAGAATTCTTGAAATATGCAATAGTGTATCTAAACGTGAAATGAAGGATCAATTATTAGATTCGATGGAACTTGAGAGAGAACGTGGTATTACTATTAAATTAAATGCTGTTCAATTACATTACACTGCTTTAGATCAAAATGAATACATTTTTGATTTAATTGATACCCCAGGACACGTAGACTTCACTTATGAAGTATCTCGTTCCTTAGCGGCTTGTGAAGGCGCTATACTTGTTGTAGATGCAACTCAAGGAATTGAGGCTCAAACTCTAGCTAATGTTTATTTAGCTCTAGATAATAATTTAATGGTTCTACCATTAATTAATAAGATAGATCTTCCTAGTGCTCACCCTGATGAGGTTAAACAAGAAATAGAAGATACTATCGGTCTTCCTTGTGACGACTGCGTTCTTGCAAGTGCTAAAACAGGACTTGGAGTACGTGATATACTAGAACAAATTGTTTCCTACGTGCCAGCACCTAGCGGAAACCCATTTGGCAAACTAAAAGCTTTAATTTTTGATTCAGCTTTCGACTCGTTTAGAGGCGCAATCATTCTTTTTAAGGTTGAAGAAGGAATGGTTAGAGTCGGGGATAACATTTATTTAATGGCTTCAGGAAAAAGTTATCAAATAACTGAACTAGGGGTTAGAACACCTAAAGAAGAAAAAAGAGATTATTTGATTGCCGGAGAAGTAGGATATTTAGCAGCTTCTATAAAAAATATCAATGATGTAGCTGTAGGAGACACAATTACGCTTGCAAATGACAAAGCCGATAGTCCACTTCCTGGATATAAAAAATTAAATCCAATGGTATATTGCGGTTTTTATCCTATTGATTCTAAACAATTCCCTGAACTTAGAGATGCCCTTGAAAAATTAAAACTAGAAGATGCTAGCTTAGTATTTGAGGCTGAAAGCTCACAAGCTTTAGGCTTCGGCTTTAGAACAGGTTTCTTAGGGCTTCTTCATATGGATATTATAGAAGAACGTATTAAACGTGAATTTGGTATTGATATAATTGCGACGGCACCAAGCGTTGAATATCATGTTTATCTAACAGATGGTTCGATGAAAGTGATTGATAACCCTTGTGATTTACCACCACAAGAGAAAATTGACCGAATCGAAGAACCTTATGTAAATGCGACTATAATGGTACCTAGTGAATATGTAGGTTCCGTTATGGATTTATGCCAAGCAAAACGCGGTACATTTGTAGATTTAAAATATGTCGAAGAAACTCGTGCTATAATTCATTATGAAATGCCATTACTTGAAATTGTTTATAATTTCTTTGATAAATTAAAGAGCCAAACAAGAGGTTATGCATCTCTTGATTATGAAATTGGTGAATATAAAGAAAGTAAGCTTGTTAAAATGGATATCATGTTAAATAAAGATGTAATTGATGCCTTAAGCATGATAGTTCACAAAGATTTTGCGTATGAACGTGGTAAACAAATGGTTGAAAAGCTTAAAACTTTAATTCCACGACATCAATTTGAAATCCCTGTACAAGCAGTTATAAACCATAAAGTTATTGCAAGAAGCGATATAAAAGCTGTAAGAAAAGATGTTCTTGCAAAATGTTATGGTGGCGATATTTCACGTAAAAAGAAGTTACTTGAAAAACAAAAAGAAGGTAAGAAGAGAATGAAACAATTCGGTTCGGTTGAAGTTCCACCAGAGGCATTCTTAGCAGTACTTTCTAGTGAAGACGAAAAGGAGAATTAATATGAAAAAACCTATTGTAGTTTTAATGTATGATTTTGATAAAACTTTATGTGATAGAGATATGCAAGAATATAATTTCATTCCTGCTCTAGGCTTAACACCTGCAGAATTCTGGGGTAAAGCTAATGAAATGGCTGAGAAGAATAATATGGAGCGTATCCTTGCATATATGTATGTAATGATTACAGAAGCACGTAAAAAAGGTATTAAATTAACAAGAGAATATCTAAATAGTTGTGCTAAAGGCATGAAATTGTATAAAGGCGTAGATAGCTGGTTTAAACGTATTAATAATTACGGCGCAACTCTAGGCGTAGATGTTGAACACTATGTTTTATCTAGTGGTACTAGTGAAATTATCGAAGGATCTCCTATCGCAAGTGAATTTAAACAAATTTACGGCTGTAAGTTCCATTATGATGAAAATGGTGAAGCAGATTGGCCTCTAAATACAGTAAATTATACAACTAAGACTCAATATGTATTTAGAATTTCAAAAGGTGTATTTGATATTACAAATGATGTTGACTTAAACAACAAGATGGACGCAAAAGATAGACACGTTTTATATCAAAATATGATTTATATTGGTGACGGATTAACAGACGTTCCTTGTATGAAGATGGTTAAAGAACGTGGCGGAAAATCTATTGCTTTATATCAAAGAGCTAAAATTGAAAAAGCTAAAGATTTACTTTTAGATGGTAGATCAAGTTATTTAACCCAAGCTGATTATTCTGAAGGTAGTGAATTAGAATCAGTTGTAAAGACAATTATTAGTCGTATTGCACTTGAAGCTGATCTAGAAGAAAAATATATTAAAATGTATAAGAAAGCTGATAAGGCTTCAAATAATTAAAAATAGGCTCTACATTGTAGGGCCTTTTGAGGTATTTATGGATATATTAGAAATAATGAAAAGTGATAAGGAATATGTATCAGACTACAAAGATATGCCAAGTGAGTTGTGCGATAAAGCAAAATTATTATGTTTTAAATATAATAATACTAGCCCTCTAGAAAAAGAAGAAAGAGTTAATATTTTAAAAGAATTACTTGGTACATATAATCCCTTAACGTTTATTGAACCAACATTTAGATGTGATTATGGTTTTAACATTCATACATATGGTTTTTGTATGATGAACTATAACTGCACAATATTAGATACATCTCCTGTACATATTGGCGCTGGTTGTTTTATGGCGCCTAACGTAGTTTTAGCTTGTTCAGGACATGCATATTTAAGTGGGCAAAGAAGAAACGGGATAGGTTATTCTAAACCTATTTGGATAGGAGAAGATGTGTGGATTGGTGCTAATACAACCGTTTTAGGTGGTGTACATATAGGGTCAGGCTCAATAATTGGCGCTAATTCACTTGTAAATAAAGATATTCCTGATAATGTTATTGCATGCGGTGTTCCTTGTCGTGTTTTAAGAAAAATAACTTTGGAAGATAAAATGTAACCTATTCATATTTAAATTTAGATATTAAACTAAACCTCCAGTATATTTATTAACTAAGTTATATATATCATCAGTATTTTGGCAGTTATAATATGTAGTGCAATTTTCATCATATATGTAATAATTATTTACTTGATATATTACATCATGATAATATATGTTAATCGTATATGAAGAAACTACTTTTTGAATAAATAAGTGACTTGGTATTACTTTTACGGCTAATAATTCATCTAAAAAGTTTTTTTCTTTATTATTTTGAATATTAACTATAGTTTCATCATAATTTACTATTTTAATCTTATTGAAATTATCACTATTAGAA
>CAVGYR010000161.1:3372-3804 GCA_963633325.1 uncultured Treponema sp. | reverse complement strand
TCTATACTATATTCATCCAACTCTTTGTCTCATACCACCAGATAAATTTTTGGGTAGAGAATTTTGAAAGTTTTTAAGTCCATAGTTTTCTAATAAATTTATTACTCTTTGTTTGTTTTCTTTAGTTAATTTGTTTTGTATTTTTAATCCTAGTAGGCAGTTGTCTAAAATTGTTAGCCATTCAAATAAACAGTCTTGTTGAAACATGTATCCTATTTTGTTAGTATGTTCCATTGGAAATATTATTTTTCCTTTGGTTAATGTATCTAAATTACCTATAATATTTAATAGAGTTGATTTTCCACAACCTGAAGGACCTACTATTGCTAATAATTCTCCTTCTTTTATTTCTAATGATATGTTTTTTATTGCTTCTATTTCTTTATTTTTGGTGTAATATGTTTTAGATATATTATCTAGTATTAAAATGTT
>CAVGYR010000161.1:0-3294 GCA_963633325.1 uncultured Treponema sp. | reverse complement strand
TAAAGTGGTATCTGGGAAGAAGTCTATTATTGTTTTTGCTACTTTTTCTGGATTACTATTATTTACGTAGTCTAATCCTTTATTTATTGCTTTTGTAAATCCTTCTATTATTTTTGGATTATTTTCTATATAACTTTTTCTAGCATTATATGCTGTGTATGGGACATCTCCTCCTAGTTCTCCTAGATATGCTACTATATATCCTAATCCTTGTTTTTGAATTTGTAGAGCATTGGGTTCTCTTAGTGCAAGAATAAGAAGTCACTTACATATTGTTTAAAAAAAATTTTTGCATAAAATACTGCTAAAGTTGAGAAAAATTCAACTTTTTTTGGTATAATGTATAGCAAGTTATGAAAGTTTTAACCTAAGTTAAAAGTTTTATAACGATATTGTTACAAATTTTTGGCGAAAAGTTGTAAGGGGAAAGTATTTTTCGTTATATCTTGTTTTTTCTTTTTTTATATAAAAAATGTGTCATATTTTTTATATAATAAGCTAAAAATGGGTAAATTTGGGTAGATTTCCCCTTACCCCATAGAGGTCTGGCATGACCTCTGTAATTGCCAATATAGTAATATCTAAGCTTGTTTCAGTCGCTTAATGTTATAATTAAATTTATAGGTGAAATTTGTTGAACCACATTTTTTGCATTTGAATTCATTAAGTTTTCTTGTTATTTTTACTACTAATTCATTATCTATAATTCTAGATATTAAAAATTTGCAAAGTCTAATATTGTTTTTTTTATTTCTGTTTGATAATAATCCATAATGTTTAATTTTTACAAATTTGTTTGGTAGAACATGTAAAAGAAATCTTCTGATAAATTCATTTGCAGATATAGTTGTTTCTTTGATTTTTGCATTATCTTTGTAATCTTTATATTCAAATGTAATATATCCATTTTCAATTTTTTTTATTCTGTTGTTAGATATAGCTACTCTAAATGAATACCTTCCTACATATTCAATTACATTTTCAGGTTTTCCTTTTGGTGGTTCTATATAAGTAACCCATGATTTTTTGTAAAGAGGTTCTAAAAACTTATTAAAGTTTTTTAAATCATTAAGTTCATCATTTATTTTTAAGTTATCTAATTCGTGTTTTAGATAACTTAAAAATTTCTTCTTAAATAATGAACTTAAAACTTGCACTTTAAATAAATACTCTTTATTACATAAAATCCATTGATTATTATTTAAACCTCCTCCTGTTACTATTGAGTGTATATGCGGATGAAATTGCATGGTTTGTCCCCATGTGTGTAAAATACTAGTTATTCCAACTTTTGCTCCAAGCCATTTAGGATCTGCTGCAAGTTCTAGTATTGCTTCACTTGTTGCTTTAAATAATATTCTATAACATATTTCTTGATTATTTAGAAAAATTTCGTTAAGTTCATAAGGAACAGTTGTAACTATATGAAAGTATTTTGAATCTAGTAAATAACTAGATTCTTTTTGAATCCATTTTTCACGTGCATAATTTTGACACATTGGGCAATGTCTATTACGACAAGAATTATACCCTATATATTCTTCTCCACAATCCTCACATTTACATATATGATATCCCATTTCTTTTGTTCCACAGTTTATAATTGCATTATAAACTTTCCACTGTATCTCTGACAATTTATTATTTTTAATATAGTCTGGACCATAAATTTTAAATATATCTTGAATTGTATATTTACTCATGGAAATTTATATCCTTTAAAGGAGAGTATACATCTTTAAAATTTTCTGCCATATGTAAATAGATGGATGTAGTATTAATTGAACTATGTCCTAGAATATTTTTTAACGTCCAGATTTCTCCACCGGCTTTAATAAATTCTGTGGCAAAAGAATGTCTTAAAGTATGAAATGTTATTGAATTATCTATATTATTGTTTTTTTTAATTTTATCAAATGCGCATTTAATAGTAAAACTATTAATACATTTATTTCTTGTTTTTTTGTATGCTCCTGGAAAAAGAAATTCATTTGTTATTTTTTCTTTATTTTGTTTCCAATATATTCTTAATAGTTTTAATGTTATATCTGGCAATGGTACATATCTTTCTTTATTACCTTTACCAATAACTCTTATTCTATTTTTTTCGCTTTGTATATCTGATACTTTTAATGTAGCAACTTCTGATATTCTTAATCCAGATCCATAACCTAATAATAACCATATTTTGTGTTTAATATTAGATTCAGAATTAATCATTTTAATAAATTCTTGTTTACTTATAATTTTAGGAAATCTAGTTGGAATTTTCGCTTGTGGAAGTAATGTATTATTAAAATCCTTTTTAAAAACAACTAAATAATAATACTTTATGGCTGCTCGATTAAGATTAATTGTAGCTTCTGAGCATCCAATATTAATGAAATTTAATTTTAAATATTCTATTATATCTTTTTCATTAAGTTCTTCTAAATTCCTTCCTTTAAAATAATTTTTAAATCTATTGATACAACTAAGATAATTACAAATAGTTCTATTTGTGCAATTTCTTAGTATCAATAAATCTTTGACTTCTTGTAAATCATTTTCCATAATAAAAACCTTCTTTCTATAAATTTCTCAAAGAAAATATAAAAAAAGGCTTTATTTATTATAAAAAAAAGTATATAATATTTAAAGCATTTGAGTTATATTTTGCTTTGGATGGCTTATATAATATACTCATATGCTTTTTTTGTAAAGTATTATTAAAAAAAATAACAATTTAATTAAAATTAAAGACTTTTCGCCAGAAATTTGGTACAATTTGTGATAGGAGGATATGAGTATGGATATTTTTTGTAAGATTATTAATGGTGAAATACCATCATATACTATATACGAGGATGAAATAGTTAAAGTATTTTTAGATGTAAATCCAAGTCATAACGGGCATTGTTTAGTAGTACCTAAAAAACATTATACTGATATGTATGATATTGACTCTGATACTTTAATGTATATTTTTAATATTGCAAGAGATGTTGGAAAAGTATTATATGATAAATTACATTGTGATGGAATAAGTTTTTGTCAAAATAATGGTATTGCCCAAGATGTTAAGCATTTTCATCTTCATATTATACCTAAATATAAAGTTGAAGATAAGATGGATATTAAGGATGTATATGAGATACTTAGAAAAGAGACTAATTAGTTGTTAGTCTCTTTTAGTTTTCTTCAAAGAATACTTCATACCATTTTAGAAAACTGTATACTGCCCATATTCTTCTATAATTATCTTTTTCTCTATTCTTATGTTCATCTAATATCTTTATTAGATAATCATTATTA
>CAVGYR010000160.1:0-3804 GCA_963633325.1 uncultured Treponema sp. | reverse complement strand
TAATATACATAATCAGCTGTTTAGTGCTTAAAAGTACATGTATGCGTAATTGCTAGCATGTTCTAGTTCAATAGCGGAGGTGAATTATGGGTGCTAAGTCATTGTATTTAGATAATAGAGAAAAATATAAAGAACAGATGAAAATAGAAAATAATATTGAAGCTATAAAAGCTATTCAACATGGTAGAAATAGATTTGATAAATATAAACAATTTTGGGAAGTTCTTGATTTAGATGAAATAGTAGATAAGCTATTTAAAAATCCTGTATATGAAAATAAAGGTCAAAAGTTTACAATTACTGATTTAGAAAGTAATTACATTATATATTGTGATAATGGTGGAAGTTATTTTCGAATTGGGGATAAAAATGTAAACGAATATCATGCCGGTCATTATTTAAATTCTAAATTAGAGTCAGTTCTAAATGAGATAAAAGATGGAAAAATAACTGGAATGAAAAAAGAAAAAAGACAATCGATTACTCATTTCAAAATGCTAATAAAAAAGAAAGGGAATTAATAAATTATGACTATCAATATACCATTAAATAAAAAAGGTGTTTACGAGTTTGAATATTATTTAGATTATAAAGAAGCAAAAAATATTAAAGTAGTAGAATTTTCTAGAGAAGATTATTACTATTTACAAAAATTTGACTATCTTGATTTTATCAATGTTAATTGTGATGCTTTGATAGATTTATATGAAGAAGAAATCATCTTATATGATAAATTGTATAAAGCAGTTAAAATAACTGAAATATTGATAAGACATATAAATGAAGAAAGATTCACCAAATTAGCAAATATCTTATTAGATTGTTACAAATTAGCAATTAAATCTAAAACATTTATTGAAGTGAATTGTTATGGCTGTCCTTGCACTTATAAGGCCAAAAGTAATGAAGAAAGAAAAAATTAGATTATGAAAATTTACATATTGTTAAATAAAGAAAAAATTAATAAAAAAACAAAATATCTTATAAAAGAAGATTCAATAAATATGAAAGTTGTTGAATTTTGTAATGATGATTATCATTACTTAGATGAAGAAGGATATTTTGATTCGATGAATATTGAGATTGAAAGCTTATTAAACATTTATTCTTATGAAAAAATAACATGTGATAAGCTGGATAAACTTATCAAAAGAACACATCATTCTATTGATTCAAAAAAGAATGAAAGATTTACTAAATTAGCTAACAAAATGATTGATTGTTATAAGCTAGCACTTGAATTAAAAACATTAATAGTTTTCTATTGTGAAGAAGCTAGTTATGATAATTTGCTTCATGATTTAACAGAAGATTAATTTTTGTTTAGATTAAAAATGCTTATTAAATTTAATTAGAAATGGAGGTGTATTTTTAAAATGCAAAAAAATAAATACTTTTATCAAGATTATTTAATGGATTTCCCTTACGATAATAATGAATTTCCTTTAGTTACTATTAATTACATAAATACATTAGAATACGCTCAAGAATTTGATATTCCATTTAATTTATTTGACTTACCAGGAAAATATTATAGATATTTAAGTTTTCAATTCCTTCATGATCAAAAAGAAAAAGAGAAGTGGGAAGAATTATTTAAACAAGTCAAAAAGCTAGATGGAGTAATTATTGTAGATGATATTAATATATGGAATAAGGAAGTTTATTCTATGAAAGAATTTTATTTGAAAGTGTATTATTGGAATATTAAACAATATAATCAAAACGTATTTGTATTTAAGAATTAATACTATTATAAAGTTATATTAATTAACAATTTCTATAGAATAGTAAATTATGTGATGCATAGACTTCAAAAAAATCTTTGCATCCTTTTTTATTTTTTCTTTTATTAGTATAATTATTTTGAAAAAAGGAGATTTTATATGGAATATTATAACCCACAAGAAAAAAATGACTATCAAGTAAAACCATCCAGTTCTACTTCTACAATGATGAATTTAGTCAAAGTTTATTTGTTTTTTGCATTAGGCTTAGCAATTACTGCTGCTATGACTTTTGGTTTCCCTTATGCATTATGTGCAATATTTGGGGGCCCAACAGAACAATTTGCTGATGCTTATATTACTTCAATTGTTGTATTTTCAATTTTATCAATTGTTTTTAGCCTTGGAAATAGCATTGCTTTTATTTATAGAAAAGCTGTATTAGTTGGAATTTTCTATTTTGGATATGCTATTTGTTTAGGTGGACTTTGTTCTTCTTTAGCTATTTGCTTAGATACTATTACTTTAGCAACTGCCTTTTTAACAACAGCTGGTGTATTTGGAGTTTGTGCTCTTGTTGCTGTATTTTCAAAGGGTAGATTTAATAAATGGATTGGTGGAGCAACTGCTTTATTATTCGGCTTAATTATTTTATCTATTTTCAATATCTTTATGAAAAGCACTGCAATTGAATGGGTTTATACAATTGGTGTTTTATTAGTATTTATCTTAGTTACAATAATTGACATGTCTAGAATTCAAAAGAATGCTTCTAGTAAAGGATTTGAAAATGACAATGCATTAGCTTTATATGAAGCATATTGTTTATATGCTGACTTTGCAGTTATTTTCATGTATATAATTAGAATTTTCTTATTATCTAAAAAAGATTAATTTAAAAGGAGGAGAGCATGGATTTAAATAAATACGTTGAATTTATGCAACAAGAAGCAATACTTGCTTCTCAAGAAAAACAAACAGTTAAGAATGTAAGTGAAGTAAATGAATTTTATAAGATGGTGACAGATAAAGTTGATTATGACACTGCCTTTTCATACATGAATAAAAACATTTACACTCTTTTAAATTACACTCCTCATCTTACCTTACAATTGTATTTAAGTATGTGTTCAGCACATATTGAGGCTCAAGTAGGAATTATTTCTTTCTTACAAGGATTATTAAAAAGAGAAGATATACCTGCAAAGACATATTCAATTATTAATGGTTATTTATCTTTATTTAAAGAAAAAGAAGTTGAGCCACCTTCTGCAAGTATGGCATCTGATGAAAAAATATTACAAACTTTAGATACTTTAAATCCTCAAAAGATTCAAACTGTAGCTGTAATGATCCAACTTAGATTACAACTAGGAGAGAAACTTGACTATTTTATCAATCTATTAAATCCTTATATGCTTTCAAAAGGTAAAGACCCTGTTTTAAAGATTCAACTTGCAATTAGTTTAACTCAAATATGTGTAAAGTCTCCTGCTAGTGTTCCATTAACTATTCAAATTGATCAAGATTTATATAGCATAATATTAGATGGTAGCTTGGATTTATCTAGTGACACTTTTATAAAACTTGAAACATATTATGTCAATCAATTAGGAGCACCAGAAGGTCCAAAAGAAATAGTATTAACTACTGCTACTATGTTTAGAGTGTTGAATTATAACTGTAAAGAAGTCCTTAATTCTGAAGCAGATATAAAATCGTTTGCTTTAGCTGTACTAGAAGTATTCAATATGAATGCAATGCTATTTCAACCAAACTTAGTATTTCCTATTAAGATACCAGATGAATATCGTCAAAAAGATGGCTATAAGCAAGGTAATAAAATAGTTAATAAAGTCTATAGAGTAATGTTTTAACTAATTGTACTTATTCTAAGTCCTTATTCTTTATATAAGAGTAAGGATTTTTAATTTCAAGAAAAATATTAATTAAGAAAAATTTATTATATAAAATATAAATAGTATATAAATAAAGGAAAAACTATTATTAAAAAGTGGCAGCAAAAAATTTTTGAAAAAAAGTTAAAAAAGTACTAGACAGGTAAATAAAGTAATGG
>CAVGYR010000159.1:1392-3844 GCA_963633325.1 uncultured Treponema sp. | reverse complement strand
ATCTTAAGGATAAAATGGGCGGTATAGAATCTAAAATGGATAAAATACTTACTCTACTTTCTAAGGATGGAACTAAATAACATTATTACCATGAATGGATTTATTGAAATAAAAGAAGACTCTTATGAGGATACAATTGAACATCTTCACAGAATAAAATTACTTGCTTGCAAGCTTATAAAGATGCTTTCAGAGCATTCCGAAGTCTATGATAAAGATGATGATTATGAAGATGAAGGTTCTGATATGAGATATAAGTACTCAGATAGAACTTCTCGTAAATCAAGAGGTAGATATAACTATTAACAATTAAGATGAGTGATGGCAATGTTTTTGTTGTCACTCATCTTTTATTTTAAAAGTATATGATAGAAGATTTTACTAAATATGATATTAAACCAGAAGGATTTATTAATTACCTAAGATATTATGGTTTACATTTTAATAAAAAGCTATGTGAATTTGCCTGTAAATAGCTGACAAAGAGTGAATATTCTAAAGAAAAGTTAGATGTTCTTTTATAGTCTTATAGTATTGAAATACCTAATGCTAAGTTATATGATGCTGTGTATATTGCTAACTGGTGCAAAAGTACATTCTATGGGTCTAGTATAGCAGATGAAAAACATCTTGTACTTTTTATAAGAGATATTTTTGACAAGGAATCTAATCTCATATTTAATAGGTGGTATGCTGATATGGCGAAACAAGGTATCCC
The DNA here is from genome assembly GCA_963633325.1 of uncultured Treponema sp. GTDB lineage: Bacteria > Bacillota_I > Bacilli_A > Acholeplasmatales > Anaeroplasmataceae > JAEELC01. The sequence goes on along the minus strand of CAVGYR010000159.1, from coordinate 3,126 downwards.
TATAGAATGGGAGGATATGATTTAATTAAATGCCTAATGTTCATTTTGTTTGGACGTTAGGCATTTATTGTTTATATTAGCACTAAATAATAATAATTGAAATTATGGAAATTTTGTTAAAACGAATTGCAAAAAAGAGCTTATATACTATTGGAAAACTTTATATTGATGGCACATACTTCTGTGACACAATAGAAGATAAAGATAGAGGACTTTCGTAGTCAATGTCTTTAGAAGAAATAAAGAAAATAAAAGTTCCTAATGAAACTGCAATTCCTACAGGAACATATAATGTGACTTTAAATGTTGTAAGCCCAAAATTCAAGGATAGAGTATGGGCTAAACCTTATGGAGGTCGAGTTCCAAGAATCTTAAATGTTCCAGGTTTTGAAGGAGTACTTCTACATCCAGGAACGGATCAAAATAGTACATCTGGATGTGTTATTTTAGGAAAAAATAAAATTGTAGGTAAAGTTGTTGAATCTCAAGCCACTTTTAAAGCATTCATGGATAAAGTAAAAGGATAGAAAAATATAACACTTACTATAGAATAATGGATAAAGAATTAAAATAGTTAGAAGATAGGGTTAAAAAACTGGAAAAAAATTCTAGCAATCTTTTTAATAGTTCTTATAACAATGTAGGATCATCCACTTCAGACTTTCTTATTAAAACACGGGGCAAAGTAAAAATTCAATGGGGTAATAAATTTATTGATTTACTCAAAGATGGAGAATTAAATGTAGATGCCAAATTTATTTATAAAGCGCAAGAAGTAGGGTCAAAGGATGGTATATATGTTATAGGAAGTGGAGATTCAGCTTAGATTATACTAGTTTCTGGAGGTTCTTAGATACCTTTAAAAGATAATAGTGAAACAGGAACTACTTATGTTTCGTTTTTAGGAGAACAAGAAACTACTTCTGACTAGAAATATACTGCTTTAAAAAATATAGGATTTATATATAAAAATTTAAGTGATATAAACAGTAATAGTCTACAAAACGGAATAGTTTATATTGAAAATGAGTCTAAATTATATTTAATTAAAAATGGAGAAACTTCTACTTTTAGTATTGACTTCCCAAACCCTTATACAAAGTAGTTTATAATTTCAAAAAATGATGACGTTAAAGGAGCTTTAGTTATAAAAGGAGCTGGGGATAAAAATTCTTTAATGTTTGATTCTTTATCTATATATTCTGCAGGTTCTAGTAATTATATAAACACTTCAGGTTCTTTATGCTTTACTATGGGAGAGTCTGAAAAGTTAGTTATTAATGATTCTCAGGCAGTATTTTCTACTTCTGTAGTATCTCAGACTTTTCAGTCTAAATCTGCAAGTGCTGATTCTGGATTTAGATTATATATCGATGCAAGTGGTTCTACTTTAGAAGTAGATAATTTAATTGTTAGAAATGGGACATCTACAAGTTCTACTAAAAATGATATCTATCCTAAATATTGGTATAAAGAAAATAATATTATCTCAAGTGTAGAAGAAATAAAAAATCCTGATAATCCTGAACAAGTTGGATTTGCTATAACATTAGTATATACCAATAAATTTAAAGTTAATGATTCTTTATATGTATATGTTCCTTTATCTAAATCTGACAAATCGGGTGCAGAATTAATATTACTTCCTATAAAGGTAGAAATGTTAAATACAGAGAATGATAATATCATATATGTATTTTTATAGCAGGATAGGATGAGTGAAGAAGATTATAA
>CAVGYR010000159.1:0-1382 GCA_963633325.1 uncultured Treponema sp. | reverse complement strand
ACAAAATACAGAAGAGGCCCCCTCGCAACTTAATAAATATATATAGTATAAAACTGTATATTTAATTGCTTCAAATTAGGAAATTTCTTTATTAAAACGTAGCTCTGAGAATATTGATTTATTAAAATCTGCATCTTTTGATGATGAATAGAATTTAAAGAAAGTTACAACTAGAATTGGTAATATAGAAGAATTAGGTTTAAAAGGAAAAGAATCTGATGAAGAAACAGTAATTGAAGGTACTGGTATATACTCAGATAATGGATGTTTTTTAAAAGCTTAGTATACATCTAATTATGATTTACCTACTAATGATTCATCTACTAAGTTTGCTTCTACTGAGTGGATTAATAAATTAATCCCAAAGGGATCAATAATTATGTTTAATGGTTTAGCAGAAGAAATCCCAGAAGGCTGGCATATTTGTGATGGTACTGAAGGAACTCCAAACTTAATAGGAAAGTTTATTAAGGCATCCGATATTTCTGGAGGTACTGGCGGAAGTTCTACTATATAGATTTTAGAGGAAAATATGCCAAAGCATACTCATACGTTTGTCGGAAATCAAGTAACTACTTCAGAAGCTGGAGCACATAGTCACGATTATACTATTTATGGGGGCTTATCTGAAGCTAGTGATCATGGCGATGGGTGGTATGAGGTTAGTCAAACTGATGAACATAGAACTACTTCCGAAACAGGAGCACATACACATACTATAGATATGAGTGGTGCTTAGTTAAGTTATCAAGGTGAAGGAAAACCCATAGAATGGGAACCTTCATATTATTCACTTATTTATATTATGAAAATAGTATAAAAAGTTTTTTAACGGAGAAATGGTATTATATTTTAAATAATTTAAATTATGGAAATAGGAAATAATGATGACATTGACTTCATCGACGAATTAGACGATGGATAGCAATCTAATGAGCAAAAGCAAGATCCAGAGCCTGATAATCATCAAGAACATGAAAAGCAGGAATCGTAGGGTCCAGACAATACAGATACTCCAGATCCGACTGAAGAAAAGGAGGACGATTTTCTTACCTCTCTTCTAAAATCTAGAGGAATTGAAGATAAATCTAAGATTAAGTTTGCAACAGAAGAAGGTGATGTAGAAGAGGTAGATTGGGATAGTCTAAGCAATGAAGACAAACTTAACATTCTTAGTTCTTCCGAAAGCACACCTGAAAACAGCTTAGATGAGTCCGAAATTCAGCTCATAAATGCTATTAGAAATAGTGGTATGAATCCAGCTGAGTATCTTCAATTTATAGGAAATGGAGAGGTTCAACGCTACATTCAAAACTCTCAACAACCTCAATATGAAATTGATGCATATTCTGATGACGAGTTGTTCCTTATGGATTTTATGA
>CAVGYR010000158.1:2661-3873 GCA_963633325.1 uncultured Treponema sp. | reverse complement strand
ATTAATAGTAGTTTCTCCTAAAGAACAAGGAAAAAAATATAAAAGTAAAATTTCTCATTTAGAAATTGATTTACCTGACAATCCTTTAAGTTATACATCAAGCCCTTCTATTGATGATAAAAATGGAATTTGGGCTGCAATGGGTATAAATAGTGCAAATGTAGGTATGACTGCGACTGAAACTATAACTTCAAATCCTAGAGTTCTAGGAGCTGATCCTTATGTTAAATATATTAAGAAGAGTAAAGGTGAAAAAGAAGTTATCGGTGGAATTGGTGAAGAAGATTTAGTTGTACTTGTTTTACCATACATTCATACTGCTCGTGAAGGAGTACTTCGTTTAGGATCCTTACTTGAAAAATATGGTACTTATGAACCTAATGGTATTGCATTCAATGATGAAAATGAAGTTTGGTGGTTAGAAACTATCGGCGGACATCATTGAATTGCAAAAAGAGTTAAAGACGAAGAATATGTTGTAATGCCTAATCAATTTGGCTTAGATAATTTTGATTTTGAAGATGCCTATAGTGAGGCTCGAGAAAATTTATGTTCTAAAGATTTAAAAGAATTTATAGAAGTAAATCATTTAGATTTAGGTTTGTCTGATAAATTTAACCCTCGTCTTGCATTTGGGTCACATAGTGACGCGGACCATGTTTATAATACACCACGTGCCTGGTTCATGGCTCGCTACTTCAATCCTCGAACATATAAATGGGACGGAGAAAATGCAGACTTTACACCACAAAGCGATGATATTCCATGGAGTTTTGTGCCCGAACAAAAAATAACAGTAGAAGATGTGAAATATATTTTATCTTCATATTATCAAGGCACAGATTATAATCCTTATTCAGTTAGAGAAAATTCTAAGAAGGCCTTATATCGCCCTATAGGTATTTCGCGTACTGGCGTCATGGCTATTTTACAAATTAGACCATATGTAGAAGATGAAATAAAAGCTGTTGAGTGGATATGTTTTGGATCAAATGCATTTAACCAACTTGTACCGATGTATACTAATGTTAAAAAAATACCAAGTTACTTATCTAATGTAACACTTGACGTTAATACAAATAATTTCTACTGGGTAAGCCGCTTAATTGGTGCTTTAGCAGATCCTAATTATGGTAAAGCAATTTTATTTGTAGAAAGATATCAAAATGAATTAGCTAATTTAGGACATCAAAATTTAAATAAATATTATAA
>CAVGYR010000158.1:0-2651 GCA_963633325.1 uncultured Treponema sp. | reverse complement strand
AACTAAAGATTTGAAAGTGCTAGAAAAAGCTAATGAGGAAATGGCTAGTTTAGCTAAAAATGTTTCACAAAAGACTTTAAACAAACTTGTTTTAGTCGCAAGTGAGGGAATGAAAAACGGTTATTTTAGAGGCGATAACTAAAAAAAGACAGGATTTAATCCTGTTTTTTTGTGTCTAATTTTTAAGAGTTAGATATTTAATGAAATCGTCATAAATAGGATTTAACTTTTCATTTTTTCTTTTGACAATAGTAAGACTTGTATATAAAGTCTCTTCATTTATTTTTGAATAATAAAGGTTATTTGAAAATGTTTTATATGCGCCGCAAGGTACAATTGCATGGGCATTGATACTTTTCGCAAGTAAAATTGCAGTCTTTGCGTCGTCTACAAGTGCAACCACATTAAATTTTATATTATGTTTTTTAAATAAATTTTCTAATATTTCATAAAATCTTCTGTAAACAACTAGATTTAAATTATCTAATTCCTGAATTGTTATAGTTTCTTTAGCTGAATTATTATTAGTTATAACCATAGGTTCTTTATTTAAGGAAATGTAATCATATTGAGTTGTATTAAAAGGAGTACGGGTAATAGCTAGATCAATGATTTTTTTGTCAAGACTGTCTAATAATTTAAAAGTATTTGATTCACTAATGTTAAGTCTAGTGTTAGGAAAATTAACTAAAAAGTTTTGTAATTTAGAATCATTATATAAAAATGATGTAGAAGAACTAACTATACCAATGTTTAAAGTTTTGCCAAGTTTTTGATTCAATTCCTTAATATCTTTTTTTATATCTTCAGTTAAACTTAAAATTGTTTCAGCTTTTTCGTATAATAATTTTCCGCTTTCGGTAAGTTTTAATTCCCTACCTCTAATAAATAATATTGTATTTAATTCTTGTTCTAAATTCTTAATTGTTCGCGAAAGTGGTGGTTGCGCTATATGTAAAACCTCACTGGCGCGTAATATCGATTTAGAATCCACAACAGTTTTATAATAATAAAGATCTTTAACATCCATATATACCTCAAAAGTATAGAATAATACTATATTTAATATATATAGTATACAAATAATTGTGATAAAATACAATTTGAGGTGTTTATTTTGTTTAGATTATATAAAAATTATTTAAAGAAATATATGGTCTATGTAATATTAGGTCCTATATTTAAATTAGTTGAAGCTATATTTGAATTATTAGTTCCACTAGTGATTGCGGATATGATCAACGAAGGTATAAATGGCAATCTAAGTAGTGAACAAGCTAAGAATTATATTTTAAGCCGTGGAGGATTATTATTACTATTCGCACTTATCGGTTTATGTTCAACTATAGTTTGTCAATTCTTTGCGTCTAGAGCTAGCCAAGGTTTTGGTACTGAGGTTAGAAATGCATTGTTTAAACATATCAATACGTTATCATTTAAAGAAATTGATGAATTTTCAACATCAAGTTTGTTAACAAGATTAAATAGTGATATTTTAAATGTTCAATCTTCAGTCGCAATGCTTATAAGACTTGTTGTTCGTGCTCCTTTCCTTATTATAGGTGCTACATACTTATCATACAGAAAGAGCGTATTTGCCGGAACAATTTTCTTAATTTGTGGTATTTTATTATTTGCAATCATTTTCTTAATCATGTTTGCTCAAGTTAAGAAGAATAGAATAAGTCAAAAGAGACTTGATAATTTAACTCGTATTACAAAAGAAAATGTCAGTGGTAACCGTGTTGTACGTGCATTCAATAGACAAAAATATGAATTTAAGCGTTTTGTCGATGAAGCTGTTAACTTAAAAGATATTCAAGTTAAAATCGGACGTTTAAATGCACTTTTAAATCCTTTAGTTTTCCTAGTAACTAATATTGCAATCATGTTAGTATTATATGTGAGTGGTGATTCATTTAAAACAGGTGCTATAAAACAAGGTGATATTACAAGTCTTTACAATTACCTAATACAAATTCAAGTTGCGGTTATGGTAGTCGCAAACTTAGTCGTTGTATTTACTAAAGCAAGCGCATCAAGCGAAAGAATTAATCAAGTATTTGACACAACAAGTTCTATAGTTAGTGGAAAAGAAACTACAAAGTTGTCTAATGTGCCATTTGAACTTAAAAATGTTTCATTTAGATATAATAAAGATTCAATGAATGCATTAAGCGATATCAATGTAGTTATCGAAGAAGGAATGACTGTAGGAATTATCGGTGGTACAGGTAGTGGTAAAACAACATTCGCATCTATAATCAATAGATTTTATGATATCGATTCTGGCAAAATTTTGATGTACGGAAGAGATATTAAAGACTATGATTTAGAATTTGTAAGAAGTGAAATATCAAACGTTTTCCAAAAATCTGTTCTTTTCACAGGTACTATTAGAAAAAATATGACATTTGCGAAAAAAGATATTACTGATGAAGAAATCTATAAAGCACTTGATGTAGCCCAAGCAAGTGAATTTGTATCTAAATTACCAAATAAGTTAGATAGTGATTTATATCAAGGTGGTAAAAATTTATCAGGTGGACAAAGACAAAGATTAGCTATTGCCCGTGCTATTTGTAAAGATAGTGATATCTTAATTTTAGATGATTCAAAATCGGCTCTTGATTTTAAGACAAGCAAAATGT
>CAVGYR010000157.1:0-3889 GCA_963633325.1 uncultured Treponema sp. | reverse complement strand
GTATCAAGCAATTAATATGTTATTAAACTTTTATGATACATTTTGGAATGATGATATAATTGATGAAAAATATGAGTTAAAATCAAGTGACGAATCTGTATCACCAGGGTCTAAATTTGATAAAATCTATTCTTCGGATGTAAAAAGTTCAAGAGATTATTATAAAAAATTATCGGACAATACAATTTTTAAACAACTTTTAACCATGGGAATATCCAAAGGTTATACAAAACTTTCTGATACTTCAAAAAATGATTTTGCAATTACAAATGATCAAATTTCTGATATTTTAAAGACTTACGTAAATGATTTTACGTCTGTAAGCGATGACTTTTATTATTATTCTAATTATTCAGAAAGTAGTTCATATTTAAGAAATAAAATCATAGAATATGTATCTAATGGAATTCCTGTTATTGCAACAGCACACAGCAGTAGTTATTATCATGCATTTGTGGCTTATGAATATAATAAAACTACAGATCAAATATTTTTTCATAGTGGTTATACTTCTATAAATTATCACCATAATAATTTGGATGAAAATTTCTCAAATATTGATGGTGTATTTGCGATTTCACCTATTAAATTAAATAGTCATAAACATTCTGATAATTATATTTTTAATAATGTTAACTATTGTTCGTGTAAATTGTCAAATCATGAACATGCATTTTATCGTTATAAATATAACAAGAACAATCATAAAGCTTATTGTTATTGCTCAAGTGTTTTATATGAAGCGCACATGTTAGATTGTGATAATAACTGTGTTTATTGCAATACATATATCGATTTAGATAATAACTTCGGCACTTTAATATCTTTAGGAGGTGCAAAATGAGAAAAAGAATATTTTTATATATTTGTTTATTAAGTTTACCATTAATTTCTTGTGATAAAAAAATTGAAACTGATCCAAGTAGTACTAGTTATCTAACTCAAGAAATAGAAGTTGATGGTTTTGTTTACAAAAAGAATTCTGACTCTTATTATCTAAGTGATTATGTAGGCACAAATGAAACAATTACTATTAAGTCTTCTTTTGTATATGATAATAAAACATATAACATAACTCATATTGGTAATGATTCATTTAATGATAATTCGACAGTTAAAAAAATTACTATAGAAGAAGGAATTACTACAATCGGCGATTTTGCCTTTGTTAATTGTTCGAAATTAGAAGAATTAAATTTGCCCAATTCTCTTAATTCTATGGGATTAAGTTCTTTAACAAATACACATATTAAAGAAATCAAACTACCTGATGGTCCTTTTCAGACTACTCCTTCCTCGTTTTCTGGTAATCCTTATCTAGAGACCGTAAAATTTGGGCATAATGCAAATTGTTTTGCAATATTTGCAGGATGCGACAGTTTGAAGAATGTTTATATACCTGAAGAATTAAATAGTTATGATATAAACAGTGCTTCTTATAATTTTAATTATATTACTTCACATGAATCAATGAATTTTGTGATTGAAGGAGAAGGAACTTTGAATTATTCAAATAATGTTTTATATTATGATAACGAACCACTATTCATATCAAAAGGTGCGATTTTAAAAGATACCACTACAAAAATAAATACTGAAGTTTTAGATAAGAGTTGTGCCACTTATGTAGTATGTTCTAAAAATTTAAAAAAAATCTATGGTTACATGGATAAAATGCGATATTTTAGGTACTTTATCATAGATTCAACGCTTGAAGAATCAAAACTAGAAGAATATGTAAAGAATAATTATAAAGATTATATCTTATATTATTCTGAAACAAAGCCAAGTGATACAACATATAAATATTATCATTATGTTGATGACAAGATTGTTGGTTGGGGTGTTGATTATCAAATTAAATAAAAAAATTGGAGAAATAATTCTCCAATTCTTTTATTTTTGGCTAAGTAATTCTTTAATTTCTGATAATAATTGATCAGTTGTAGATAATTTATTAGCTTCTTCAAGTGCCTTAGCTTCAGCTTCTTTTTTAGCTTTTTCTTCTTGTTCAAGACGAACAGCTTCATTATCAAGAGCTTTTTGTTCTTTTTTAGTTAATTTTAAGCCTTTTTCTTTTTTACTTTGAGCACGAATTAATGTATTATTTATACCTTGGCTAGCTTCCTTTACATTATTAAATGCACGAATAATTAAGAATAATACAAGAGCTACAAGTAAGAAATTAATGATTGCACTTATAAATGCGCCCCAGTCAATATAGATAGAATTAGTTAAATCTAGAACCTTGTTACCTTCGGTATCAATTGTTTCACGACGAACTAAAATTGTATACATTTTGTCAAGTGCATCACTATCACCACCACAACAATAGTAAATAACCATGTTAATGATTGGTTTTAAGATTCCACTTGATAAAGCTGTTACGATAGCAGTAAAAGCACTACCAATGATAGTACCTACAGCCATATCCATTACGTTACCGCGCGCAATAAACTTTTTAAATTCCGTAAAAAACTTTTTCATACACATTATTCCTTTCTAGAATAGATTATACTATTTATGTAAAAAAAATCAATTATTGATACTTTAATTTTCAATATAGTGATATAATTTTTATCGGTGATATTATGTTTAATAGTGCTAAAGAAGCTATTAATTGGATAGAAAATATTAAAAGAAAAAGTCCTCGCACAAGTTTAGATCGTATGAGAAACTTGATGAAATTATTAAAAAATCCTCAAAAAGATTATAAAACAATACATATAGCCGGAACAAATGGTAAAGGTGCAACTTGTTGTATGTGTTCATCGATTTTACAAAATAAGGGGTATAAAGTGGGCCGTTTTGTATCTCCTTATATCTTAAGATTTAACGAGCGAATTGTAGTTAATAATAAAGAAATTAGTGATGATGATTTACTTAGAATAACTAATTACATATATCCGATTGTTGAAAATTATAATAAAGAAAATGATGATATTATACCTTTTTTTGAAGTGGTTTGTGCAATTGGATTTTTGTATTTTAGTGAACAAAAATGTGATGTATGTGTTATTGAGGTAGGGCTTGGCGGAAGAATGGATGCGACTAACATTATTGATTCAACAATTTGTATTATCCCTTCAATTGGTTATGATCACATGAAAACGCTAGGTTCAACTCTATCTGATATAGCGTTACATAAATTAGGTATTGTAAAAAAAGGTGCGCACTTGATAACAGGCGTAGATAGTTCACTTTATGGTTTGTTTAATGAATATGTAGATAGTTTGGGCGCTACACTTAAAACAATAGATATTAATGATTTAAATTATAAAATATCTCTTAATGGCACTAGTTTTATTTATCAAAATAAACAATACAAAACTAATTTAATTGGATCTTTTGAAGCTTTGAATGCATCTCTTGCAATAGAGGCTTGTAAATATTTCGATCCTAGTATTAGTTTTGATATCATAGATAAGACTTTACAAAATATATTTTGGCCTGGTAGAATGGAATTAATATCAAAAACACCTTTAGTTTTATTAGATGGTGGGCATAATATTAGTGCTATTGATGCGGTTGTTAAATCTTTAAAAGAACTAAATCTTGATAAAAAAATTACTGTTTTATACACATCCCTTAGTGATAAAGATAGCACAAGTATCATAAAAAAACTAGAAGAAATTGCAAATAAAATAGTTGTGACTAAAATTGATGATGCACGCGCAGATGCCCCAATTAATTTATACAACAAGATTAACATAGATAAAGAAATTATAGAAGATGAATTCTTAGCCTATGATACCTGCTTAAAGAATTTATCAAGAGACGAAGCTTTATTAATTATCGGTTCCCTTCATTTTGTATCAAGTTTAAGAAATTATATTAAAAAATAGTAAAATATGAAAATTCACCCTATTATATAAGGGTGATTTTTTTT
>CAVGYR010000156.1:0-3955 GCA_963633325.1 uncultured Treponema sp. | reverse complement strand
CTTCATTTCTAGTTAAATTTAGAATTTTAAATGTAAAATCTAAGCTAGTTTTATCATTATAAGTGAAGTTTAAATAAACATCTGTACCAAATACAGTATTTGTATCAGTAAATAATACATTACCAATAGTTGTGTATTTTTTTGTTCTTGCACTATATACGCTACTTGAATTTATAGCTAAAGTTTCAAGGAAATTATGAGAGTCATCATCAGTATTATTATATTTAAAATATGATGGTCTATTACCTTTAGTTAATGTAGGATTACCACTTGAATCATAATTTATATTCGCATCTAAATGCAACACACGAATACCATAATTATCAGTACCAAATGTTTGCGCACTATCAGTCTTATTTAAGGAATCACTCGTCCAGAACTCTAAAATAATAAATTCACTAAAAATTGTATTGTTAATTCGAGATTCTTTTGCAATTACAATGGCGTCGCCTGTTAATGCGGTAGGATTAATAGTAACGGCCTCTGTTTCAGATACAACAATAGGATCAATCCAGCCTAGAAGGATTTTGCTAGCAGAATCTAAATCTCCTAAATTAGAATCCATCATTGAACAACCAAACATTGTATGATGAACACCTACAGTGTAATCATAATCGTAGTCGTAATAATCGAAAAGACCAAATAAGTGACCTGTTTCATGAATATATGTTCTAGCAGTTAAACTTGATGTTTCACTATCTGAATAAGAACTATAATAATCATCACTTGAATTTATAAATTCGTATGATGCAAAACATATTTTACCAACATGTTTATTATCTCTGTCTGATAAATATTCAGACATATCGCTTGTCCATGCCCAGAAATAATTTGTGTTATTATCATAATCTATATCATAAACAAACCAAATCGCGTCTATTGTGCCATCATTATCCGAATCATATTTAGAGAAATCAACGCTTGAATCTACTTGATTTAATGCGTATTCAAACAACTGATCAATATTATTATCATAATATTTTTTAGATTGAGGTAAAGTAATATAACTTGATCTATAAATATCAAATGTAAGACTCAATTTATTATAACTTGATGTTTCATAATAACTCTTAACAGAGCCAATTGCTAAACTATTAGTTGTATCATTAAACACTGTTTCTAGATTATTTAAATAAGCAACAGTTTCATTAGATTGTTTAAAGAATACAGGGACAACTAAAACACTTACATTACCTGTTGAAGGCATCGCATTAGCTTCACCTGTTAAGGTTGACTTAATAGTCTCACTAGTTAAATCACTTAAAGTACCACAGTCAACATATAAAGTAATACTAAATGTTGATTTATTGTTAGATAAGTCCGATGCAGTAATAGTTATTGTATATTTACCCATAACATTTGTGTCTAGATCATTACCATCAATCATATCGCTTGTAACACCAATCAAGCCATCAACTTCATCATTTACTACAAAATACTTTGTTAAATCTAGAGTAGCACCTTTATTAACATGCATAGTAAGCGATCCTTCTAGCACATCATTTGAAAGTTCAATTTGGGGACCTTCTTCATCAACTAATGTAAATTGTTTAATAAATGATGCAATATTACCATATGAATCATATACGTTATAATAAACATTTATAGTTTTACCAACGTTGCTTGTTTTAATTTCTGATGTATCAACCATATCACTAGAAATTTCAATACTATTACCTAATGCATCAGTCGCACTTATATTGTATAAATCGCTTGTTCTTGTTTCGGATATAGTATCAAAATCAAATGAATATGTTACAGTAGGCGCATCAGTAGTATATGCAAAATTAGATACATAATTAATAGCTGTGCTGATGTTTGAAATAGATGTAAATGTATAATTGTAATTAGTTCGATCACTTAAATAACCATAATAGTTGTTGTAACTTGAATCAATTGAATAAGAAATTAAATTATTATTTATAAGTGTAGAGATTGAAGAAATTTTAGTAAAACTTACATTAACTGCGTAATCTGCATATGATGCATAATTTACATTATTAACTTTAGTCCCATTTGTATATAGCAGTAAAACATAAGTTTCTTTAGAATTTAGTGTAGCGCTTAAAGAGATTTGTTTACCATTAAAATATAATGAAATAGTAGATAAATCGATTGCGCTATTTGTATCGTTATATAAACCTAGATATGCAAATCTATATGTTTGTTGCATAAAATAGGTTTGACTAGATACTGCAAAATATTCAACATTTGAGACGAGTAGTGACTCGTTTGTTAATGTATCTGTAACAGTTAAATATAAAGTAACACTGAATGCTTTTGTATAGTCAGTCTCTTCTACACTTACAACTACTATATATTTACCAACACTTGTTACATAAGAAGTATCTAAGGTATTGCCTTCTAAATCTTTATAAGTAACGCTGTAATTTAATCCTTCCTCGTTAAAACATGAATCGCTAACATATAGACTTGCTTTACCATCAGTAAGCACAACAGTTTGATTAGTTAATGTCGAAGTAATAGTCTTTTTTTCAACTGTAACACTAAATTCACCGCTTTCAGCTTCGTAATTGTCGTCTCCTATAAAGCTATAACATACTTTGTAAGTTCCTGGATAAATTATCGAATCAATTTGTTCATCATTTTCATTATAATAAACATAAGTTAGTTTATCATTCGTTTCTGGCATTGAAATCTCTTCACCTGTATATTCTACACTTAAATCAGATACCTCACCTAAAAGTTTAGCCTTAGTAATTGTAAGAGTACGGCTTATTTCAGCTACTTTTGTCTTAGTTATACTAGAGAATCCATATGAATAACATTTATAAATTGTAAGTGTTTGTGTATAAGTACCGACATTTATTTGATTTAATGTATTTGAATAATTAAACATATAAATGGTGTTCTCATTTGTATATGTCACATTTTCTTCAATATTTGTTGTAACACCGTTAGATTCATAAGTCGCATATATTTGTTGCGCTTCTCCTGTATATTCAACTGTTGTATCTTGATATGATATTTCAAGTTCTTGTAAATAATCTGTACCTGTAGTATTGAACGTTTTTGAATACTTTATTTGGTAATCACTTTCACCGTTATAAGTACAAGTTACATATAACGTATAATTTGTATTTGAAACAACATTATCAAATTCATAACTTGTTTTAGTTAGTACTGTAATATCTTTACTATATATAGATTCATCGTTTCCTGTTTGTTTTAAACAAACTTTATAATTAGAACCTACTGACTTGTTATCACTTATCGTTAAATCAAAAGTTAATTTAGCGCTGTCCGCATTATATTCTACATTTTCAAACGTAGACATAGGGGCTGAGTTAGCACAGGATGTAATATATATTAAGAATAATGAAATAATAACTAAATTAGTAAGATAAAATATTATCTTTTTCATAAAATCACTTCTTTCTTTTTTCTATATTATACATAAAACTCTCCCTCAATTTAGAATATGGATTTATCTTTAAATGAATAATCACATTTCACAAAATTTTCCCATAATTATAAATCAATTTAAAAAAAAGTTGTAAATGGTATCATAGAAGTATTGAAAAAGAGAGACAAGAAAATATGAGCAATTCTCACTATTCATGTAAGAGTTAAAGGCGATGTTGAAGATAAAAATCAGCAGTAGTTTTCGCTAAAATTTTGATATTGGTGTTTGCTTAGAAAGGATAAGAACGGCAAGAGTACCGCATAAAACCACAAGGGTGATTTTCTCAATACGGAAAACCGATACATTTTTTCAAAAACAAAATACTCAACAAAAGCAGTTAACAAAGCAATGATTGTAGAGTATAATATTAGTGAGGTGAAATTATGCAGCTAATATATTCGGTTTTAGAAGATGAAAGAAAACGAAATGAATATATGTTAGAGAGATATGAAAAGGAATTGTCACTCTTACCAAAAGGAAAGATAACGCCTAAAATTACAAAAGCAAACACATATTATTATTTGAAAT
>CAVGYR010000155.1:0-3990 GCA_963633325.1 uncultured Treponema sp. | reverse complement strand
AAATTATAGTAGTTTGTGGAGGTATTAAATGAACGCTATAATCTCTGTTGTAGGTAAAGATTCTTGTGGAATTTTAGCTCGTGTAAGTAATGTTTGTATGCAAAAGAACGCAAATGTAATCGATGTATCGCAATCTATTTTAGATAGTTATTTTGCGATGATCATGGTTGTAAATATTGATAATTTAAATTGTGAATTCTTAGAATTTATTGATTCATTTGATGAAGTAAAGAGTGAAAAAAATCTTGATATTCATATCATGCATGAAGATATTTTTAATGCGATGCATAAGATTTAGGTGATTTATGTTAACTAATGAAGAAATTTTTGAAACAATAAATATGATAAACAAGGAAAACCTTGATATTCGTACAATTACTATGGGTATTTCTTTAGTTGATTGTATGGATAGTGATATCGATAAGTCATGTCAAAAAGTATATAATAAGATTTATACTAAGGCTAAAAGACTTGTAGAAGTAGGTAATTTCCTTGAAAAAACATATGGTATTCCTATTGTAAACAAAAGAGTTTCCGTTACACCAATAGCTATGTTAGTAGGTGCTAGTGGTGGAGACCCTGTAAAGTATGCGAAAACGCTTGACAGGGTAGCTAATGATATTGGTATCGATTTTATCGGTGGTTATTCAGCACTTGTTCAAAAAGGTTTTTCGGCAGGAGATTTAGAACTTATTAATTCTATACCTCGTGCACTTAGCGAAACATCTAAACTTTGTTCAAGTATAAATGTAGGATCTACTAAAGCTGGTATTAATTTAGATGCGATTAAATTAATGGGACACATTATAAAAGAAAGTGCTATTAAAACTAAAGATAATAATTGCCTAGGTGCTGGTAAACTTGTTGTATTTTGTAATGCGGTTGAAGATAATCCATTTATGGCTGGGGCTTTCCACGGCGTAGGTGAAGCTGATACTGTAATTAATGTTGGTGTATCAGGCCCTGGTGTTGTACGTAACGCAATTAAACAAATGGATAAAGCTGCTAAAATAAGCGAAGTAGCTGATGTGGTAAAGAAAACTGCCTTTAAGATTACCCGTATGGGTCAATTAATTGGCACTAAAGCTAGTGAAATGTTAGGCGTAGAATTTGGCATTGTGGATTTATCTTTAGCACCTACTCCAACAGTTGGAGATTCAGTAGCTGAAGTACTTGAGGAAATGGGACTTGAATCGTGCGGTGCATATGGTACAACGGCTTGTCTTGCCATGCTAAACGACGCAGTTAAAAAGGGCGGCGTTATGGCTTGTAACAGAGTAGGCGGATTAAGTGGTGCCTTTATTCCTGTCTCTGAAGACGAGGGAATGTTAAGAGCTGTTAGAAATAATACGCTAAATTTAGAAAAATTAGAAGCTATGACTTGTGTTTGTTCTGTAGGTCTTGATATGATTGCGATACCAGGAGATACAAGTGAAGAAGTTATAGCAGGAATGTTAGCTGACGAAGCAGCTATCGGTATGGTAAACAATAAAACTACAGCTGTTCGTGTAATACCTGCGATTGGTAAAAAAGCAGGAGATACATTATATTTTGGCGGTCTACTAGGTGAAGCTTACGTACAAAGCGTAAACCAAACAAAAAACGACGTATTTATTAATAGAGGTGGACAAATACCTGCACCACTTCAAGCTTTAAAAAATTAGTTTTTTCTATACTGAATTTTCAGTATAGTTTTTTTAATAGTAAAATAGTAATAATTGTGCTAAAATATTTTTAAATTATAGTGAGGAAAGATATGAATTTACATGAAGAACATAACATATTAGTATTAAAAGATTTCCATGATTGTTTATTATTAGAAGGCGATATAGTAAGTGGCTATGTTAGTAAAAACAACAAGTATTTAATGATAAGCCCTATACTTGTCGGAACTGATGAAGTTATTGAAGACCTTGATTTAGAATTTAAGTTTCGCAATGGATATTTTGAAATACCACTAAACGAAATAGAAATCGATCATATGGAGCCTCGCGTTGTAGATGAAACAACTTATATTGATTATTTAAGAGGAAAAATTAGTGAAGAAGAATTCTATTCTTACCCTAAACCTAATAATGGTATAATTTATAACGGCACATTAGATGTTAAATTATCATATTTAAGAGATTATTTAGAAAATCAAGATGATTTAAGAGCAGTGCTTTATATGTATGTTGACGCAAGTGCTTATTCCCCTAAACTAAAAGACGCCCTTCATACAATCGATTTAGTTCAAAAAGATTTTTGTTTTCTAGAAGAAAGTACATTAGTTGCCTTATTTATAATGTGTATATATAAATATGTAAATGAATCTTATATTTATTCTTATGAAGACATATTAGACGCAATAAACGCCGAATGTAAATTCCTTGAAGATAATACTAATGATCGAGGGCACTTAACAAAAGCTATGTTTGTTGAGAGACATTCACAAGAAAGTAATTATTATTTATTTAATAAATATCCTTACTTATTAGATGTATATAAAAAATATTTGTCTGATTTAGTTAGTATTAAAGATAAATTAGGCCTTCGTGCAAAAGCATATCTAGATTATGAGGGCGCACCTTTTTGGCCTGTAAACTACGTAGAGGCTGAAGAATTATTATTAGAATTATATAATTTAGGAGACGAAGATGTAAGTAACACCTTAGGTTATTTATATTATTATCATGATCCTAGCGGAGTAAACAATTACGAAAAAGCCTTTAAATATTTTAGTATCGGAGCCGCTTTTTCTATTACTGAATCAAGATATAAAATGGCAGACTGTTTGATTGAAGGTAAAGGAGTCAAAAAGAATACTAAACTTGGAAGCGATTTAATGTTAAGAATATTCTTAGATACAAGAGAAGAATTCTTACATGGAAATAAGTTGGCTAAATTTGCGGATACAGCATATAGAATGTATAAAGTTTACCGAGATGGTTTAGTTGATACAGATAAAGAATATAATTTGCGAAGAGCTAAATGTGCGATAATTGAAGCTAAATATGCAATCGAAGAGCGAAGAAAGACTATCAATTATATAGGGGACGATTTAGTTTATAAAAATATTATCGATAGTTACGATTTATTTGATTTTGCATATTTAACGCCTACAATTGAAATATTAGACAATGCGACACTAAACGAGATTTTAATTGATCATTTACTGTTAAAACAGGAAGATAAGAAAAATGTTAAAGTGGAAATAAAATCTATTGATAATCATGTTCATATTAAATTCAAAAGTAAAGACAAGAGAAAGTACTTATTAACATTTATTGATTACGGCGTTTGTAGTGCAGAAAGCGAATTTGAGATTATTACAAGCGCAAGTGATGATATGAACTATAAAACGACATTAGATAAAGTAGATTTTAATTTGATGCCATTTGGTGACGATAATATTTTAATTTGTAGTGCACAAAACTATACTTTATTTTTATCTGACCCTGAATTTGTAGTACCTAAAAAGCTTATAAATAAAGGTGCTTTATATAACTGTGTAAGCGTATTATACAATAATACAAGTTTATCAAAATCTCTTCCTGTGTTATGTCTTACAAATAAACCTGATTATAAAATTGGAGATAGAGTAAGTGTTTCTGATAAAGGAATAGTTTTAGAAGGCACAGTATATAATACTTTTTGTTTATATGAATCTGAACTTGAAAATAAAATAAATTCTTACCCAAAAGTTATTAAAAAATTAGATGAAGATGATAATAATTCTGAGGATTTAGTTTGTTAATATGGAGAAAGAAATATCAATTAAAAAGAGAATAAAAAGCCTTATTCTTTCTTTTATTGTTTTAGCAGGAGATGTTGTAGCTTTCTTCTATATATTTGCAATATTAGAGAAAAGCACCGTAAGGTTTAGAAATTTATTTTTCTTTCTTATATTATTATTTTTTGTATCTCTAAGTTGTTTCTTAGAGGCAATTATTAGTATTTGTTTATGTAAGAGAAAAAAGGAATAAAATATAATTTAATAGGAGTCATCTA